>NZ_JBFAOU010000132.1:0-22608 GCF_040675365.1 Catellatospora sp. NPDC049609
CCACTCCGGCAGCCAACCCCAGCGGAGTTGCCCGTCCGGTCATCCGCTGCAGGTATCGCATCACGGACAGCACCGCACGGTACGCATCGCGCACCAAGGGCTTTCCCGCTGAGATGAGAACGACGATCTGCCGCGCGAGGACCGGACTGGCGTGCCGCAGCGTCTCAGCGACTTCCGGCAATGCCCAAACGTCGCGCAACCATCCCACCCACGACGGCACGCGGTCCGCGGCGGCTGGGTCGGTCACGTCCGGATACGCGGGCAGTTCCAGGCCGGTGTGCGCGGCGGCGCGTACGAGCGCCGTGCCGCCGGCCCGGTACGTGGCCCGGTGTTCAGCAGAACGCATACGGGGCATCTCCTGGATCGGGTTGGGGCCGGTCGGCGCGGCCACGGGAGGACGTGTGGCGGCGCCGACCGGGCCGAGGGGTACGCGCCGTCAGGCGGCGTTGGTGGTGCAGGCGCCGCAGGTGCTGCCGCAGCCGTCGTCGGTCGTGGCGATAAGCCCGGCGTAGTTGTCGCTCTTCTCCACCAGGCGCACGTCCAGGTCGAACTCGTCGGCCGGGTCCGTGCGTGCCTGGAGCGTCGGAGTCGCGTTGGACACCTTGTTCTCCCTCTCGGTGATGTCCCCGGACCGCGGTGGCTCGGGGTTGGTGCTGATGGCCTGAGCCATCGCGTCCGCCCGGATGGGCGGAGCCTTGCCATGCCGGCGGGCTTCACTGCCGTGTTGCGGCCGCGTGCCAGTCGCCGGTGGTCATCCGGTGGAGCAGGTAAGCGAGCTCGCGCGCACCCGCCGTCTGGTCGCGGACGACGCCGTGCTCGTCGGACACCTGGACCACCGGCACGACCGGCGGCAGGTCCGGCACCGGCTGACGGCTGCGCTGACCGACGACCACACCGACCTTGGCCACGCCGCGGGCCGGATGCGGCTCGCTCAGCAAGCTGCGCGCTGGGAACGCGGCGAGCAGACTGTGGTGTGCGCAGCCCCGCTCGGCAGGTTTACCGAGAACGTTGTCGGCCCCGGCGATCGGTGGCTCCGAGGGCTTCATGCGTCTTATCTCCCTAGCGGCGGTCGGCACGGTGCGCGGGCAGCGCCCTGCTGGCGGCCGGACTGCGGCGCATCACGCCTGGGTCTGGCCTCAACGGGTCATCTGTGAGAGCCGATCGCACTGGATGGTTCCGGCCGTCGTATCGGCATCCCGGATCCCATTGAGCAGCACGGGAAGATCGGAATCGATAGGCGCCATGCTGACAGCGCCGTTGTCAGCATGCCCGCACGTCGCCGTGCCTGATCCCGGTCGAGAAGTGGCGCTCTTCGCCTACAACGCGATCCACGGGGACACCGTGTCCCCGGCGAGAAGCGCATCGAGCCGTTGCCGGAGAGCTGCGGCGTGTCTGGTCGAGTCTGAGGCGCGACGCATGGGGCCGGTCAGCTGCACGAGGTCGCGCATGGCCATCAACGTTGGGAAGCCATCCCAGTCCGCGAGGTCGTATCCGTAGACAGCACGGAACTTGTCGACCCAGTTCGCGCCTTTGCCGTACCGCGCAGCAGCGTGCCAGGTGGGGATGAGGTCGACCTCCCGCGGGCCGTTGCTGGCCCAGTCCCAGTCGCCCAGGATGACCGGGGCGGGGTCGACGTCGGCGTGCAGTAGGTTGCCAGCCCACGCGTCGCCGTGGATCAGGCCGACACCGAGCGGCCAGTCGAGGCCACGCAGCTGTTCGCGTACCGCCGCGACCCGTTCCACCAGCCATCCACGCTCGTGTTCGGGCAGGCACCTCGACAGGTTCGGGTCGTGCAACGTGTCGTGCAGCGACACCAGCGGTTCCCAGGTCGGCAGTGCCAATGGCGGAGACTCGAGTCGGTGCAACTCGCGTAGGAGCGCGGCCAGGTGGGCAGACGTCAGCGGAACCGGCTGTTCCGGCTGCTGGTAGAAGATCCAGAAGCTGACCACGGTGCCGTCGGCGACGTCGATGATGTCGACGCCTGGCAGCGGCCGGGTCGCCGGGAAACGGCAGTCGTCCACGAGCCACCTGGTCAGGTCGTGTGTGAGTCGCACCCGGTCATGTGCGCCCGCGCCGCTGGTGACGCGGGCCACCGCGTCTTCGGCAGGAAGGTGGAAGATGGCGTTCGAGTAGTGGTGCAGCAGCCGGGCACCGCTCGCGTCCAGGCCCGCGTCGCGGCAGGCCGACAGCATCACCGCCTCGGGGTCCAACGGCGGCACGGCGTGGGCGGGCAGGCTCACGCCGTCGCCGCGCTGTGGCGCAGGGCCTGCTCCAGCCGCTGGACCGAGGGCCGCGCGGCGTACGGCGCGAGCCGGATGCGGATGTCGTTGACGGCCGTCAGCGCGCGAACGCTGGTCAGGCTGCCGACAGTGGGCAGGACGTCATCGAGGACCCGGCACGCTTGGTCGACGTCGGCCTCACCGCGCCCGCCCGGCACCGACAGGTAAGAGCCGGCGAGCGTGGCCGTGGCCAGAACGTGGCGGCGCTGCATGCCGCCGACCGCGCCGAGGGCCGTGGCCGCGTGCCGGCGGACGTGCTCGCCGCGTCCCAGATCCGCTGCGGCGTACATCGACTCTGCCGCGAGCTGCTGGGCTGTGAAGAACCTGATCCACACCGGCTCGTCGTCCGGGGCCGCATGATCGAGCGCCCACTCGGCCCGGTTCAGCGCCTCGTCGCTGCCTCTGGCATCGCCCTGCGACGCCAGAGCGCGCGAGTGCATGGCATGGCACCGGGCCAGCGTCGATGCCGACCCGGACCGCCGCGCGGTGGTGACACCGGCCTCGCTCAACGCCACAGCCTGGTGCGGCTGGCGCAGATGGTGGGCCTGCATCGCCATGTCGACGAGGATGTGCGCACCGAGGGCCACATCGCCGCTGATCTTCGCCATCCTCAGCGCCTGGATGAGATAGCGCTGCCCCAGCCCTTGGTGACCCGAGTCGAAGCACATGAAGCCAGCGATATCGCACAGCCGCGCCGCCGCCGCGAACAACCTCCGGCCCACGGACTCGGTGTAGGCACCCTCCAGCAGCGGGGCCATCACCTGGTCGGCGAAGTGGATGAGGGTGCCGCGCGCATAGCCTCCGCCGAGCTGACGGTCGGCGTCGGCGAAGGAGCCGCACATCGTCCACAGCGCATCGACGTCGGCCTGGCCGACACGGCGTCCATCGGCGCTCTGCACGTCACCGTCCACCGAATCGAGCAGCCACCGCCCGATCGGCTCGGCGAGCGCGAAGGCGAGCCAGGCGGAGCCGATCACGCTGCGCCGTCTCATGTCCGCCCTCCACAGCCCGGTTACGGAGGCAACCGTAGCCGCTGGAGTGGGGCACCAGCCAAGGCCTTCTTCCGGGACAACTGGATCGTCGGCATCTGCGCTGGCGGTGTCCGCAGGTGCAGCTGGGCGAGGTTCGGCGGTCGGCAGCAGGCGCGCGAGCGCGCCGCCGGTGCTCAGAACCGTGTCCAGCCGCGCTACGAGATCGGGCGTGGCACGCCGTTCGGCCTTCTCGATCCGCCCGATGAGGTGGCCGCTGCAGAAGACCTGGCTGCCGAGCTGGGCTTGGGAGAGGGCGCGCATCCGGCGCCAGTGGCGAAGCTCCGCGCCGAAGAAGTGCGAGGGCGAGGTGTACGGCGTCAGCTCCCGCTCCGCCTGCGCCATGATCGCCTCCGGTCCGCGTGGCCGTCCCTGGTCGGCCCAGCTCGTCCCCACTGCACTGATCGATCTACCAGCGTGCCCGGAACCGTTCAAGTGGACCGCCCGGCCAGCGTAAGCGGTTACCGGCCCACCGGTCAGCGTACGACACGGCATGTAGACAACCACGCTGTCTACATCGACCAGCTCGACTGTATGCCGCTCGATCACGCTGAATGTAGCCATGACCTCGCCGACGTTCGCGAACAGGCAGCGGCGGTGGGCGTCGGGCTGGGCAGACGATCGCACCCGTCTGCCCAGCCCATCCATCGCCGCCCCGACAACCTCGCCTTGCCGGCGACATCGAAGTCGGTTGACTGCCTTTGTTTGCACTGAGTAATTTGGACTCGACTCGGTGTGATCTCCGTGGGGCGGGGGGGCGGAACGTGCGGATCATGTCGTTCAAGCCCGGCCACGACGGCACCATCGCCCTGCTGACGGACGGCGTTCTCGCATACTCCCTGGAGGCGGAGAAGGACTCCTTCGACCGCTACGCCGACGTGACGCCAAGCCTGCTACTTGAAGCCGCGGCCAGCACGGACCAGCTGCCCGACGTGGTGTGTGTCAGCGGCTGGGTCAAGGGCTTCCACTCCGCCGACCGCCGCCTCGGCGCCGGCTACTTCGGCTGGGACGGCTCGCACACCCAGGTGCAGCGAAGCCGCTTCTTCGGCCACGACGTGCAGGTCTTCTCCTCGACGCACGAGCGCTCGCATCTGCTGTCGGCATACGGCATGTCGCCCTACCCCCAGGGTGAGCCCTGCTACGCCCTCGTCTGGGAGGGCAACATCGGATCCTTCTACGAGATCTCGCCGGACCTGACGGTCACCCGCGTCGCGGAGGTCATGGAGGACCCGGGTAACAAGTACCAGTACATCTTCGCGCTGGCGGATCCGAGCGCGCCGTCGGCCAATGGCGGGTTCCGGTTCTCCAACGCAGGCAAGTTCATGGCGCTGGCAGGCTATGCCGACGGCTCGGGCCTCGACGACGCTGGCCGCGAGTTGATCGAGTGGGTGCTGTCGCGCCGCTCGATCCTGCTCACCAGCCCCAAGGAAGAGCTCGCGGACTCGCCGTTCCACGACATCGGCGTGGAGTCGCAGGCGTTGAAGAATCTCGCGGCGCACCACTCCGCCGCGATCTTCGACCGCTTCTTCGCGGTGGCGACCCGCATGCTGACCAAGGGATATCCGCTGCTGATTGCTGGCGGCTGCGGCCTGAACTGCGACTGGAACACCCGCTGGCGCGAATGCGGCCTGTTCGACGACGTGTTCGTGCCACCCTGCCCCAATGACACCGGCTCGGCGATCGGCACGGCCGTGGACGCCCAACGGCACTTCACCGGCTCTGCGAAGATCACCTGGAGCGTGTACGCCGGACAGGACTTCGACGAAGACGCCGTCGTGCCGGGCACGTTCACGGAGCTGCCACTGAACGCTGACACCCTCGCAGAGCTGCTCGCCGACGACCGGATCATCGCCGTGGGGCAGGGCCGCGCCGAGATCGGGCCACGTGCGCTGGGCAACCGCTCCCTGCTGGCGGCGCCGTTTCGGCAGGAGACCAGAGACCGGCTCAACAAGATCAAGTTCCGCGAGGGGTACCGCCCGGTGGCTCCGGTGTGCCGGGAGGAGGACGTGAGCCGGTACTTCGACTGGACCGGTCCGAGCCCGTACATGCTCTACTTCCAGCAGGTGACCGACTCGCGGCTGGGCGCGGTGACGCACGCCGACGGCACCGCCAGGGTGCAGACCGTGCGCCGCGACGACAACCCGCTGCTCTACGACACCCTCGGTGCCTTCGCGCGGCGCACGGGAGTGGGCGTGCTCTGCAACACGTCGCTGAACTTCCCCGGCAAGGGGTTCGTCAACCGGACCAGCGATCTGGTCGAGCTCGCCGTCGACCGCGGCCTGGACGGCTTCGTCGTCGGCGAGCGCCTGTTTGTCCGGGCCGGCAGGTGACGCGATGAGCCGGGACATGCCGGACCTGGGTGAACTGCTGCGCAGGCTGCGTCTGGAGGCTCGCCTGTCACAGCGCGACCTGGCGCTGCGCGTCGGGTTCCACGAATCCGGCGTCAGCAACATCGAACGCGGCGAGCGGGCTCCCAGCGCCCAGTACCTCACCAGCGTGATCGCCGCCCTCCGGCTCGACTCGGCGAACGCCGAACTCATCTGGCGCCTGTACCGCGCGCCCGGCATGGGTGCGGGTGGAACCGGAACGGGCGACGGAACACCATGCCCGTACCGGGGCCTGTTCGCGTTCCGGGAAGAGGACGCGGCGCTGTTCTTCGGCCGTGGCACCGCCGTGCGCCGGATCCTGCGGCGGCTGGACGCAGGCCCGCTGGTGGCGGTCGTCGGTGCATCCGGCAGCGGGAAGTCCTCGGTGGTGTTCGCCGGAGTCCTGCCTCGGCTCCGTGCGGCAGGTGACTGGGATGTCGCGGTGACGCGGCCGGGCACCGACCCCCAGCGGGCACTGGTGGAGGCGATCAGCCCGGGTGCGTCGAGCGTGATGGACGCGGTCGGGCGGCGGCTGTCCGGCAGCGGGCAGCGGCTGCTGGTGGTCCTCGACCAGTTCGAGGAGGTGTTCACGCACAGCGCCGACGACAGCGCGCCGGTGCGGTTCCTCGATGACCTCGTCGCCATCGTGCAGTCAGACGATGTGAAGCTCGTGCTGACGTTCCGCGGCGACTTCTACGGGCGGCTCGTGGCCCACCGCGCCTTCTCCGACGTCCTGCAGGACCACGTCGTTCACCTGCCGCCGATGAACCGGATCGAGCTTCTGCAGGCAGTCACCGAACCGGCCCGAGCGGCAGGGCTGACCCTGGAGCAGGGCCTGACCGAGCAGATCCTCGACGACGCCGGCCTGGAGCCGGGCAACCTTCCGCTGGTGGAGTTCGCCCTGACACGGCTGTGGGAGCGCCGTACCGGGTCCACGCTCACTATCGCCGCGTACGAGCAGATCGGGCGGCTGGCCGGGTCGATCACCGCGCGGGCCGAAGAGGTCTACACGTCGCTGTCACCCGAGCAGCAGTACGCCGCCCGGCAGCTGTTCGTGCGGCTCGTGCAGGTATCGCGGCCCGAGGAGGACGGCAACGACGCCCGCCGCAGGACCCCGCTGGCAGAGGTGACCGCACTACCCGGCGTCGAAACCGTGGTTCGGGCGCTGGCCGACGCCAGGCTTGTCGTCACCGACGCCGACGCTGGATCAGGGCCGACGGTGGAACTCGCGCACGAGGCGATCATCCGGTCATGGCAGCGGCTGCGCGGCTGGCTCGTGGAAGACAGGCAGTTCCTACTATGGCAGCAACGCACCCGGCAGTGGGCGTCCGAATGGCGGCGAGCCCCTGACCAGGACGCCGCCCTGCTGCGCGGAGGCATCCTCGACGAGGCGCACCGCTGGCTTACCCTCAAAGGCCGCGAATCGATCGCGCCCGACCTGCTCGGCTACCTCGATACGAGCATCGCCCAGGCCCGTGCCGAGGAGCAGCGCCAGGCCTTCGCCCGTGTCGAACAGCTGATCACCGTGCTGCCCAGGGACGTGCCGCAGCTCGCGGCGACCTTCGCCGACGCTGATCCGCAGCTGCGCACACAACTGCGCGACCGTCTCGACACCGCCACGATCCGCCAGCGATGGCGGCTGCGGCTCGCGCTGCTAACCGCCGACCACGAGCAGGCCAAGCTCTTACTCGGCGATCTCAACCAGCTCTGGCCGGACGAACTCATCGCCGTACGGGACGCCGTCGGCCCGCACCGGGACCTGATGACTGAACACCTCTGGCAAGCCGCCCACCCTGCGTCTGCCCCGCTGCTGGCGAACGCCGTACTGCTCGCCGCCGGCGACCCCGACGACACCCGCTGGCATGAAATCGCCGCGACCGTCGCCGCCGAACTCGTCCGCCAGAACCAGCTGCACCTGCGCACCTACGTCGACGCGCTGCGGCCCGTCCGGCTCCACCTGCTGGAGCCGCTGTTCACGCTCTTCGCCGACGAGTCCGAGCTACGCGCCGCCAACCGGGAGACCCGAGCGGTGGTGCTGCTCGACCTGGCGGCCGACCAGCCCGAACTACTGGCGCGGATGGCCGCCGACGCCATGCCGCAGAACTACGAGGCGATCTTCGAGGCGCTCGCGACGGCCGTCACCGACGACGCGGTACGAGTACTCAAGCTCATCGCCCACACCGAGCCCGGCGACGAAGCAGCAGAGGTCGACTGGGTACGGCTCGGCCGCCGCCGTGCCGCGGCCCTGAGCACCCTGCTGCGCCTGGGCGTGCGACCCGACTTCGACGAGGTCCTGACGACCAGCGGCGACACCGAGCTGCTCACCCAGTTCACGTTCAGCGCCGCCACCCGCCTCGTGCCGCCGGAACTCCTGCTCGACCACGCGAGCGGTGCGGTCGACCAGGCGTCCCGTTACGGCCTGTTGCTGGCACTGGGCGAGTACGTCTCACATCCCGACGCCGACCGTCTCACCAGCCGCATCGACGCGCTTTCGCAGCAGCACCTCGCGGCCGACGACCCTGGAGTACGAGCCGCCGCGACCTGGCTGCGTCGCCGCTGGGCACTGCCCACACAGGAGCTCCCTGCCGCGTACGACCCCACCGGCCGACGACGCTGGTTCACCGTGACCACCCCGCGAGGCCCACTCAGGTTCGTGGTATTCCGGCCCGGACGGTTGCTGATGGGCTCGCCCGGCATTGAAGCCGAACGCAGCGACTACGAATCGCCACGCCAGGACACCACCATCACTCGCTCGTTTGCCATATGCGACCGTGAGGTCACCCGCGCCGAGTTTGAGGACTTCATGGCCGCCACCGGCGTACGCGGCCTGCCGAACATCGACGAGTGGAGCCCGCGCGGACACGAACCCGTCGTCGCGCCGACCTGGCACGAGGCACTGCTCTACGCCGACTGGCTCGGCTCGCGGCTCACCGGGCGCGAGCAGACCTACGACGCCGTCGGGGACGCGCTCAACCAGCCGCGGGTCCAGCAAGGCCTTCAGGAGACGGACATGGGCACGATGTTGAACGCGCCACTACGGCTGCCGACCGAGGCCGAGTGGGAGTACGCCTGCCGCGCGGGCACCACCACCGCCTACAGCTTCGGCAGCGACCGCACCCTGCTCGACCGGTACGGCTGGTTCGCCGACAACTCCGGCCTCAAGACACACGAGGCGGGGATCCTTCGCCCGAACCCCGCTGGGCTGTTCAACATCCACGGTCAGTGCTGGGAGTGGTGCCTCGACTGGTACGGCCCCTACACCGACCAGCCGGTCGTCGACCCGGCTGGGCCGGCCACCGGCGACCGTAAGGTCCTGCGCGGGGGCTGCTGGAACCTTGGTGCCCGATATGCCCGATCGGCCTGTCGCAACGCGCACATCCCACCCAACCGGAACTACTACATCACGTTCCGGCTCGCGCTCACGGTGCCCGAGGTCGACCCGACCTGGCAGCCCGGCGACCCCCAGCCGCTTCCCTGGACCGGCCGATGAAGGCCCGCCGCACCGGCCTGCTGCCTGCCACCGCGTTCGGCGCGGCCATCATGCTGCTCGGCGTCGGCGTCATCATCGGCGGACACCTTCACGAGCACGGCTGGAACCCCGCCGCCCTGCTCGACGACCTGTACGCCAACCTCGGATCGGAACTGGTCGGGATGGCGATCATCATCTTGCTCGTCGACCGCTTCGCCGCCCGCCGAGAGAACCAGCGCTTGCGTCGCCAGCTCGTGCGCGAGATGGCCAGTACCGACCGCGGGCTCACCAACCGGGCCGTGCTTGAACTCGAGGTCCAGGGGTGGCTGCACGACGGCACGCTCGCCGACGCCCAGCTCAGCGGAGCAGACCTCGCCGGGGCACGGCTCGAACGTGCCGTCATGCCGGGCGCCGCCTGCGCCGGAGCGGACCTGACCGGCACCAACCTCTCCGGCGCCAGACTGACAGGCGCCAACCTGACCGACGCCACGCTGGACAGGGCCAACCTCGAGATGGCCGACCTGTCGAAGGCCAACCTCCAGCAGGCCCGGCTTACCAACGCCGACGCGGCACTGGCCGACCTCAACGCGGCGAGCCTGATCGGAGCCGACCTCACCCGCACCGACCTGACCGGTGCGAACCTCGACCGAGCTGACCTGAGAGGTGCGGACCTGACGGACTGCCGCCTCGCGCGAACTCGCCTGTCGGCCATACGCTGGGATGCGTCGACCAGATGGCCGTCAGGCTTCACCCCGCCCCCGTCCGATGACGCGCAAGAGGAGACCTGACCATGCAGTTCCTGCTGATCGCCCACGATGGCAAGGACGAGGGCGCGCTGGCACGGCGACTGGCCGCCAGAGATGCCCATATCGCGCTCGGCGACCAGCTCGTCGCCAGCGGGAACATGCTCTACGGCGGTGCCGTGCTCGACGAGGCCGGACAGATGACCGGTTCCGTGCTCGTCCTCGACTTTCCGAGCCGCGAGGACGTCGATGCTTGGTTGAAGATCGAACCGTACGTGCTGGGCGACGTGTGGCGCGAGATCGACATTCAGCCGTTCCGGGTCGGACCGTCGTTCGTCGGGCTACACCGCTGAGCCGTCGAGAACTGCGCTGATCAGGTAACGGCCGCGGGTCGCCGTTACACCCGGCTCGATCACTGCGTGCGCCCAGCGGCCGTAGTCAGCCTCCGGCGATCCGTATGCCGACACGCGGATCGACCAGCCCTGGGCGCCGAACAGGCCCTCCGGGTCGTCGCAGCCGGACTTCCACGGATGTCCGCTGGCAGCCATCTTCTCCCGCCAGATCCGCATCCCCGGGCCATCCAGAGATGTCTGAGTGACGTAATCGGCGAGGAGGCGGCTGCCGGCTGCTGACAGGGCCGTGATCTCCTTGAGGAGAGTGTCGCGCTCATGAGCAGACAGGAAATAGAACAGCCCCTCCACCAGCCACAGCGTGGGTTCCGTCTGCTTAAAACCGGCGGTGACCAGCGAGGTTGTCCAGTCGCTGAGCAGGTCGACTCCCACCGGCCGGACGGCGCAGGAAGGCTTTGCGGATGCGCTGGCGAGCAGTGACGCTTTCAACTCCAACAGCGCAGGACGGTCCAGCTCGAACAGTACGGTCGACTCCGGCCACCTAAGCCGGTAACCACGGGTGTCCATGCCGGCCGCGACAAGGACCAACTGCCGCACCCCGCCGCGAGCGGCGTCAACCATCGCGTCGTCGAAGAACCTGGTCCGTACGGCCAGCGCCGGATCCTCGACGCCACGCTGCACCTCACCCTCGAAGCCACGCATGATCTTCGGGCCGTCGTCCGTGGCGAGCAGCCCAGCTAGCGGCTCGTCGAACAGCCGGTCGTCGCGCCCGTGCTCCCGTGCTCGCATCGACGCGGTCCACAGCGCCGTACGAGCGAGAGGGTCCAAGCCTTCAGCCATACATCGAATGTAGCCACGCTGCCCATGCAGGGACAGCATCAGCGCCGCGCGGGGTGGACACTCGACGGGGAACTTCGCGCTTCATCCATCAGCTGACAAACCGTGTCCGTTCGTTGAGTACAGCTGCAGCGACGTCAATTTCGGCAATCCGGGCGGCGAGAGTCGCCACCGCCAACCGAGGCGGCAATGCGGTGCTAAACTTGAGTCCTTCAACTGCCTTCTCATCGATGTGTGGCAGGCAAATACGCTGCGCAGCGTCAGCGGTGAGTCCTCGCCAGACGGCTGGCGTGAGGTTCTCCCGCAGCCGAATCTGGCAGTCGTCGAAGCGCTGAATTGGGTCGGCCACCTCGCTGAGGGTCGCCGCCAAAGTGGCGTTGGCACGAAACCCGGCCCAGGTCCACCAGCGCAGGTCGCCATGTTCATCCCGACTGATGACGTTGCCACCCGGGTGGACCAGGGACGATTGCTCGTCGCGTTCGGTGGCAAGGCGGTCAGTCGCTCGCTTGGTCATACGGACAGGTGGCTCGTTGCCGAGTATTACGTCGCGCATGGCACGCGTTAGCTCGAACCCCGCGCCCGCCCAGCCACGATTGGTCCAGCGGGCCTTGCCGCCCCCGTCTGCGGGTTCCACATAGCAGCGCCGACGGCGCCAGTCGACGTACACCACGCGCCAACTCCGCCCACCCAGAAGTATTCTTCGGTCACCGTGTACCTCCTCGGTGAGCAGGCTCGGATCGATCCGGCCAAGGTCCGTGCGGCCGGACAGCACCGTGAATTCGGGTGGACTGGTGAAGACGGTCGTCATCTCCATGAAGTGCCGGTGACCGAACCGCTTCTCCGCTTCGGGGCCAATGAACAGCATGCCCCCGTCGGCGTCCAGGAAGCCGTGCTCCACCAGGAAGCGCACGATCGGCTCCGCACTGCGGTCGAACGGAGAGAGCCCGTTCCACGACTGCTGCCACAGATGGTCGCCGACTCGGCCCTGCTGGAGGCAGAGCGCGAAGATCTGCTGGGCAACGATATGGCGCGGTTCGGGGGGTGCTGCCACCGGCTCCACCCAGCCACGTCCCCACAGCAGCAGCAGTGCGGCGGCGGCGACCAGCGAATCGCCGTCACGGGCGAGTACGAGACAGTTGCGGACACTGCCTGGGCGACGGCCGGTGCGGCCGAGCCGCTGGAGGAACGATGCCACTGTCGACGGGGCGTCGATCTGGATGACGCGGTCCAGGTCGCCCACATCGATACCGAGCTCGAGGGTGCTGGTGGAGACGATGACGCAGTCGCGCGCCTCGGCGAACGCCTGCTCTGATCGGCGTCGCTCGTCGGCGGACAGGGAGGCGTGCGACAGGAAGGTGGTGACCCCTCTGGCCCGCAGGAGCTGCCCCAGCTCCTCGACTGTCTGCCGGGACTCGCAAAAGACCAGGCGTTTCTCTCCCGCGTGCAGGGACGCTATGACGGTCGCGGCGTTAGCGAGCGAGCCAACGTAGTCCAGCTCGATGTCTCCTGGCGGCTGCCCGGCCACAGCATTCGCGTGGATGCCGGGCTCCTCCGGTGCGATAACCCGCCCGGGGCGGGCCCCGTTCCCTGAGCCCTGCAGCCAGCCCAACAGCTCCTCCGGGTTGCCCACGGTGGCAGACAGTCCGATTCGCTGCACCGGTGCGCCGATGACGCGGGTTAGCCGCTCCAGGACGGCCAGCAGGTGCCAACCGCGGTCGTCGCCGGCGAACGCATGAACCTCGTCGACGACGACCGCGCGCAGGCCGCAGAGGAACGATCGATGGTCTACGTTGCGGCTGACCAGCATGGATTCCAGCGACTCGGGCGTGGTTAGCAGGATGTCAGGCCGGCTGGCCAAGATCGCCCGACGTCGGGGGACGGTCACGTCCCCGTGCCACAGCGCGGCTCGCCGGCCCAGCCACTCGGCGTACCGCTCGAGTCGAGGCAGCAGGTTGTTCAGCAGTGCCTTGAGCGGGCACAGGTACACCACGGACGTGCCGGACCAGCCCTCGGTGGCCATCCGCGAGAGCAGGGGAAAGACGGCCGCCTCGGTCTTGCCGCCGGCCGTGGGCGCGAGCAGCAGTGCGTCATCGCCAGCCAGCAGCGGGTCGATGGCTGCCTGCTGCATCGGCCGTAGGTCGGGCCAGCCCAGCGAGTTGACGATGTGGTGGACGACGGCCGGGTGGAGTTGGTCGACGGTCATGGCAGGTCCAGCGACACGTCGTCGGCGCTGGCCACGTTTCGCTCCACCTCGGACATCTCAGTGGTGGACAGGGTCAGTGCGTAGTCGGATCTGGGGTCGAAGTCGGGAAACTGGTCAACGCGGTCGAGCACGTCGCCGATCAGTTTCTTGAGAAACAACCGGGGCGCCACACCGACCTTGCCGCCGAGTCTGCCGGTCAACGCAATGCCGAGGTCGCCCAAGTACCCGTCGTCAACAAGTCGGGCGATTCTGTCCGGGTCGGCGGCGTCGGCGGCGAAGATGTTACGTACCCGCGCGCCCAGCTCGCGCAGCGTTTCGGGGGTGAAGCCGGGCAAGCGCAGCTGCACGGCGCGGGGGTTGTCGAAACGAGCGTCGGCGGTGAAGTCGGTGGTCAGCCGCTGCGCCAGCGGCGCCAGCCGCTGCACCCCCTGTGGCCCTTCGAAGAAGGCGGGGGTTCCGGTAATCAGTAAATAGAGCCCGGGGAAGCGGCCGGAGTCCACTTCGTCGATCAGCTGACGCAGCGCGTTCAGCGCCTTGTCGCGCACATCGGACCGGGCCCGCTGAAGGGTCTCCACTTCGTCCAGCACCACCAACAACCCTGGGTGCCCACTGTCACGCAGCACGGTGAGCAGGCCCTGGAGGAAGCCGAACGCGCCGAAGTGGTCGAGTTCTCCGCGTACACCGGCGGCCCGGCGGACAGCCGCTGCAACCTGTGGTTGGCCGCCCAGCCAGGCAACCAGACCTTCGGCAGTCGCCGGATCATCGCGGTGCAACGCTGCGCGGTAGCCGCGTAGGGCGGCGGCAAAGGCGGGTGTCGTGCGGGAGACCTGGGCCAGCCGCCGCTCCAACACGGTCTCGGCCGCGTCGCCGGCTTCCTGGTCGAGCAGGAACAGCCAGGCGTCCAGCACCGCCCGCAGCGCCGAGGCGGGGAACTCGGAGGTCTGTAGCGATTCGCAGATCCGCCGGTAGACGGTCTCCAGCCGATGCAGCGGCGTCTCGGTCTCGGAGATCTGTACTTCGGCCACGGCCATACCCTGCCGCTTGGCCCGCTCGGCGAGCCAGCGGGCGAAGAAGGTCTTGCCGGAGCCGTACTCACCCCGGACAGCCTTGAAATTGCCACCGCCGGCGGCCACCGCCGCCAGTTCGGCGTCCAGAGCCGCCGTGAAGCGGTCGAGGCCGACCGCGAGCACGTCGAGCCCATTTTGCGGTACGGTGCCGCGCCGCAAGGCGTTGATCACCTCCTGGCGCCGGCGGGTGCTGACCTGCACGGTCACAGCGTGACCCCGAACTGGTCGCTAAGGAGGGTGGCGTCGAGCACCACGGTGCTGCCGTCGGCGTCGCGACTGAGTACAGGGTACTGCTCGACGTTGAGCAGCCGCTGCGCCTGGGACAGCGCCCCGGTGAGCTGGACCGTGGCCACGCCGAGCGCCGATGCGGCGGACTCAGGGTCGAGCCTGTGCGCTGAGGCGGCGAGCAGAGCGGACAGCAGCCCTCTAACCTGATCATCTGTGATCGCCGCCCGGGCCGCACGCTTGCGCTGGTCGCGATAAGTGGGCGAGGCGAGGACAGCCGCGGCCACGTCGGGCTGGTTCGGCTCGTCGAACAAGGTCGGCGCCTGCGCGGAACGAGAGGCACGTGTGCCAGCCTTCGTCGACACCGCAGGTGCCGCTGCGGGTGTCGTGCCGCTAACAGGGCCGCGCCACCATGACGGGGATTGCGGTGGTGCCAGCCGCCAGCCTGCCGGCGCCTCACCGGGTGCCAGGACGCTGACCGGCACCACGACCTCGGCCGGGGCCGTGCCACCGTGGTAACCCGCCTTCAGTGGCCCATACCGCAGCCGTTCGGAGACCGCGAGAACGGCGTCGCCGCCGTGAAGCAGCACGCGGCGGCCACGTACTCGGATCTCACCCTCGCCGGCTGGTTTCGCCGGGTCGACTGGCCGGGATCGGTTGCTTGATGCGCCCGTAGCAGGGCGAGATTGCCCCTGCCGCCGCTCAACGACATGGCCGTGGTCAGAGGTGAGCACTACCAGCCGCCCCGCGGAGCGGGCGCGTTCCAGCAGCGGGCGTAGGTGCTTGACCGTGTCCGTGGTCCACGTGGTGCCGCCGGGGTCGGACCGGTCGAGCGCGTCGTCGATCGTATTGAGAACGCAGGCCACCAGAGCTGTGCCCGAGGTGTCGTCGATCGTGGCGGCCACGTCGTGGGCGAGCGCGTAACCAGCGGCGCTCGAGTCCAAGGACACCTTGTGGAACAGGCGCGCGGTCAGTCCGTGCGCCTTCGCCAGCGCCCTTAGACCGGAGATCTCTGCGGGCTGCTCGCCGGTCGTGAGCGCCCCGCTGAACAGACTCGCCCGGCACGCGGTGGTGAGTGAGGGCAGCGGGGCGATGGCAGCGATACGCCGGTCCTGGTCACCGGGCAGGCACTCCAGCCAACTGTCGTAGCGGCGGATGACGTCGTCGATGACTTCCGTGGCGACGGCCTGGCTCATACCATCGGCCACCACCAGCAACACCGGCCGCTGCCGCGCTAGCCGCAGCACGACCGTGGGCAGGAGGTCTTCAAGGTGCACGAGCCCGGCTGGAGCCGGTGCGTCCTGCCCAACGTGCGCCGCCAGCGCCCGGCCGAATGCCTCGTCGTGTGCGTCCCGCCGCAGCCTGGCCGCTTCGAGCACGACACGAAGCCCCTGCGCGAGCGCCTCGTCGTCCGCCCCGGTCCACGCCTCAGCAGCCGCCCGGTCGGCCCAGGCGTCCTCGTCCCGCTGCCGGGCCACCAGGTCGCCCAAGGCGCCAGCGGCCGGCGTCGGCCGGCTCAGCCAGCGCGCCAGGCGGACGCCGGCGATTGCTCGCGGCACCCGAATCTCGTCAGGATGCTGTGCCAGTGCGTGGCCCTCTACCTGGCTGCGGGCCTCCTCGATCGCGGGCAGTGCGGCCGGGTCGGCCAGCGGACCATCCGGGCCATCAGCCGCTGCCCGCGCCGCGGCCCGTTCGGCGCAGCGCCGCAGCGATTCCCCAAGGACGGCCAGGCGGGCAGTGAGGCCACGCCGAATGATCGCCGATTCGCCAGCGAAGGAGCCCGCTTCGACTCGCTCAAGGAGGGTCTCCGCGCGTGCCAGAACTCGGGCGGCGGCGTCCGGCTCGGTCGAGATCACGTCCCGACTCACCAGCTCCGCCTGCTCCGCCCACACCTCCAGGAGGTGGTCCGGAAGCTGGCCACCGATCTCTCGGCCGTATAGGGCGCGGGGCCCGGAGCCGGCTGGCGTCGCGAGCACTACCCGGGCCACTAGACCCATGGGCACCGTGTCGGCGGCGCGGCCGTCCTGAAGGAGAGGGAGCACGGCAGGGGCGCTGCTGGCGCACCGGTCGGCGACCCAAGTGAGCAACGCATCGACGAGGGCGTCGCCGGCGATGGCCCGCAGGACCGCGACGGCGGTGGCGGCGTCTGCGCGGGTGCTCCAGCGCAGCACTGCGAGCAGATCTACCGGCTCGCCCACCGATCCAAGGCCCAGCCGCAGTGTGGCCACAGACCCGAATGCGTGGTCGGCGGTGAGCAGGCCGACCCGAGCCGGTGGCCAGCCTTCCGGCGGGGCTGCGGCCAACAGCCCTGTGGCGATGGCTTGGGCGGACGGGGCGGTGACCAGACCGTGGTCGATCCGGGTCGCCGCGAACTTGTCCTGAACAGCGGCCCACGGATCGGGTCGGCGCAGCCGTTGCCAAGCCAGGTGAGCGGTGATCCCGAGGCCGAGCTCGGCCTCGTCCCGGTCGGTGAGCACGACGAGCCATTGATCGGCGGCGCGTTCCAGCAACGCCTCCCGTACCGCCAGCGCAGATTGGCAGCGCACCACGCGGACCGGTACCCCGTTGTGATCGAACTCGTCGGGGCCGGCCCACTCCGGCTTGGCCTGCACGCCGAGAACACCACCGACGTAGCGCTTGCGGGCAGCTTCGTCGAGCAGGGCGGTGATGACTGGCAGGGTCGCTGCGGCAGGCGTCACTCGTCGGCCTGCCATTCGACCGTGAACGGACGTCCAGCCCGCTCGGCTGCGAAGGCCCGCAGTTGTGCCACCGTCTCGTCCAGGTCATTGTGGCTGGCCACTGTATGCGAACCCCGCGCTGGCTTCCGCTTGCCGTCGTCGGGGTGGTCCGGACCCGGCTTGCCTTTGTCTCCTGTCGTCTCGAGAGCCCAGCGGAATGCCTCGTCCTCGGCGCGCTTGAGCGCCGATAGCAGGCCCTGCGCCAGCTCATCTGCGATCACTGCGTCGCGCAGGCGCTGGACGATACCGCGAGCGGCGACGGCACGTTCGCCGGAGTCTTTGCCCGCGGCGTCCTGCACCGGCCGCAGCCGGTCCATCGGGAAGCTGGCGAGGCCCGTGACGAGGGTCTGCGCAGACGTCAGCGACTTGGCGGCGGCCTGCGTCGTACCGGCGAGCTCGTAGCGCGCGAGCGCCTCCACCAATGCCACCCGGTCCCGGGCGTCGGTCAGCGCGGCCACAAGTCCCTGCGTCGACCTGGCTGTGGCCAGTCGGCCGGTGGTCGTCCCTGGGGCGATCGTGAACCGCTGGTAGATCCGCTCCAGGTCGGTGACGAGCTGCGCGGCAGCCGTCTTGAGCGCTGCTGCCCGCTCATTGACCGCCTGGGTCAGCTCGGTCACTGCCTGGCCGGTCAGGTACGGGTTGGCCACCGTGCCGAACAGCACTGCTGCGCGGGCCACAGCTGCCTCCCAGTCGCCGGCAGCTGGCAGCGGCTCGGGACGCAGTTCCATGTCTGCTGTGAGAGTTCCAGGTGTCGGCGCTGGCACAACCGGCGCGTTGTACCGGTACCAGGCGCGGGTGTGCAGCACCGCCCAAGCACAGGTGATCAAGTCGGTGACTTCGGGACGCAGGCCGGCAGGCGGCGAGACCGCGTTGATCCAGCTGCGCAGCCGCCGAACTTCGACCGGGTCTGCGGGCGACATGCCGTCACGGCCCATCGCGGTGGACAGCAGCATGTCCCACCGGAACCGGTCGGAGCCGAAGAGGAAGTGTGTCTCGCCCATGTGGCCGACGCCGAGTGGGTTGGCAACCCGGCGTACCGCCTCGCGCTTGGCCGGGTCGATGAATGCCCGACCGTCGGGATCCTGCCGAGCGGCCTCGACCGCGGCCAGCACCGCGGCCAAGTCGGCGCGGGTCACTTCCCGATCCTCCGGCTCGAACCGGGGATGGCCAGGGAAGGTGGCGGCGAACGCCTGCTCCACCAGATTGCCGAACGCCGCGGCGAGGTCGTGCCCGACCGGCGCCGCCGGGTCGAACTCACGGTGCAGACTGAACAGAACCCGATCGTGGCCGTCGAGCCGCTCCAGCGTGCCAGGCGTGGCCGTGGCCGCCCCGTACGCCTCCTGAACCGCGTGACGCAACCGCTGCCGCAGCGACTCCCGCTGCGTCTCCAGGATGATCCGGGCCTGCACCCGGTCCGCCTCGGCGAGGTGGTCCGAGTGGGCGGTCCACCGATCGCCGGAGCCGCCTAGCAGCCAGTCCAGGATGACCAGCCGGCCCAGCTCGCGCCGCCGCTCGGCGCTGAGGAAGTGGGGAACCCACACGACGGTACGGATGGGCTTACCCGCAACTCTCAAGGCGTCGATGCGGTTAAGGTCCTCCAACGAGCTGTGGCCGTCCTCGTCGAATGGGTAGTCGACGACGAACCGCCACGTGTCCGGACCCGCCTCGAACGCCCCATCGGTGAGCCAGCCCCGATCCCGGACGTTGCCGAACACCACCTCAATCTCGCGTCGCGACCCACGCCAGATCCGCGCCTGCCGGGACACGCCGAACGCGTCGCCGTCGATGTCCTTGAGCTCGAGCTCGTCCCAGATGAGCCGCTTGAGCGTCTCGCGCCGCCGGCCGTCGTTGTCCTCGCCCTTGGCGCGCTCGACGACGCTCTCGTAGTCAACCTCGGCGATGCGTATCCGCACCACTGGGTTACGGGTATCGCCGGTGATCTGAATCTCGGGCACCGGTGACTGCCAACGGCGCAGCTTCGTCAGGGCCAGCTCGCCCTCTCGGCCTCGGAACGCCGGCGCGGTGATCGACCCGTGGTTGAGCGCGGCCAGCCGGGACGGTGTCAGCTCCTTGAGCGCTGGCACCTCCGGCGCGACCGAGGACAGCACGAGCGTCTTGACCAGCCGGTCGTCGGCCCAGAACGGGTGCTCGCGGGGCAGGCCAGCGAGGTCTGTCCCGGCCAGCTTGTGCTCGCGCAGCAGTTCTGGAAGGAGCTTCTCCTGGTAGAGAGTACGGGCGTTTTTGAAGCGGCCGGCCATCTCCGGAGTGAGCGCCTGGTTGCCGTCAACCACCAGGTCGAAGACGTCACCGACCGGCACGACGTCGTCGATAGTCAGGTGGTCCCGCTGACGCACCAGCAGCTGCTGCATCACCTTCAGCGCGGTGCGGTCACGCTGCATGGCCGAGGCGAGCGTTCGCAACGTCGAGACCAGGGCCGGGGAGAAGGGGTATGTACGGCGGAACGCCAGCTGGTCGGACCCACGGTGACTGTCGTCTGTGTTGACCCCATCGAGTAACACATCCCATACCTCGGGCCGGCGGTCGAGCTGCTGGAACGCGTCGTCCAACGCCGCCCTCGCGGCGTCGCCCTTCGGTTGGAGCAGCCGCTTCTGCGCCACATACGGCAGGTTGTCATCGCCGAGCACGATGGGCAGGAACCGCCCCTCCTGGTGCCGGAACGCCTTGTCCAGCGCGTCCTGCTCGGCACCGGCACCTCCGCCCATGTCGACGAAGTAACGCCGCAGGTCGAGCTGCCGCGCCACAAAGGACACGATCGGGATCGCCCGCTCACCCAGTCCCGACTCGACCAGCTTGGTGATCTTCTGGGCTTCCCGGCCGAAGAACTCCCGATCGCGCACCGCGAACGACAGCCACAGCACCAGCTCATCGAGGAACATGACAATGGCGTCGTAGCCCAGTCCCTTGGCGTGACGGGACATCGCGTCAAGGCCTTCGTCCAGCGAGACAAACTCGCCGGTCTGGGTGAATGCGGTGAAGTAGGTGCGCACCAGCGCCGAGACCAGCCTCTGCCGGGCCTCGCTGCCCGGGGCCGCAGTCCGCGCGGCGTCGTAGGACTCCGCCGTCCACGGCGCATCGCCTTCCAGCACACCGGACCACTCATCGGCCACCGCCGCATGCTCGTTGAGCCCCGCGAGGAACGCGTCGTCGCCGTGACGCAAGCGCATCCGCTCACCGTCGGCGAGCACTGCGTCGCTGCGATGCACGGCCGGCAGGTCACACCCGGGGTGCAGTGCCTGGATCTGGGCGACGTACCCGCCGAGGATCGTCTCCTCGATGCTGCGCGCCTCGAGGAAGTGGAACGCCAGCCGCAGGACCTTTCGATGGGCCAGCACCGGATCGTGCCGGGCGACCGTGGGTTGCAGCTCCGGGATCGCCCGAGCGGCCGGCTCCCCGCCGAGCAACGCGTACAGGACGGCCATGAAGTGGCTCTTGCCGGAACCGAACGAGCCAGACAGGAACGCCGCCCGGCTCTGGTCGTCCTGGATCGCAGACGCGATCAGCCCGAGCGCGGAGTCGAACGCCTCGGCCAGCGCGTCGGTGACCACGTACTCCTTGACGGTCCGAGCCAGTCGGCTCTTGCCGACGCCCTCGGTCAACCGCAGCACGTAGTCGTCGGCGCCGGCCGTCTCCGGGATCTCGATGATGTCCCGCAGCAGGATGCTCATGCTGTCTTCGCCTTTCGTCCACGACCACGGCGGGGCGGGGCTGGGCGCCAGGCGGCCAGCTGCTCGCGGGTGCGCTCCACCTGCCGGCTGCGCAGGTCGAGCTGCTCCCGGAAGAACTCTGCCGCGGACGCCCCGCCGTAGAACGCGTCCGGCTCGGTGTGCCACTGCTCTACCCACGGCAGCAGCTCCGCGAGGCCGACCACCAGTGGGATCAGCTTTTCGTCCGGCGCACCCTCAGCCTCCCGCCACCGCAGCAGCTGGTCGAGCGCGAACGCCTGCTGCGAGTGACCCCAGCCAGCCCAACCGAGCACAGGGGTAGGGTCGTTGTCCCGCCCAGCCTCGGGGTACATGACGAATCGTTCCTTGGGTAAGTCCAGCTTTCCGCGGTGCGCCCAGTATTCTTTGCGCGCGAAGTCCGCCGAGGTGTACTTCGGCGGCACCGGAATCGGAGGGTTGTCGGGCCCGGTTCCAAACCTCTCGCCCCTGTCCTCTCGGCGCTGTAACGCCCAGGTGTGCTCCCACGACTCCCGCTTCCGTAGCCCGCTCTCCGTGTAGCGGTAGGCGGCCAGGTAAGGCACCGCCTCCTCGGCCAAAAGTCGCTGCAGGCTCGCCACAACCGATACGTCAGGGCGGCCCTCCCACAACGCCAGCACCGACACAAGCTCGGCGTCGCGGGACACGTCGTCGGCGAGCTGCGCCACACTGCGCGGGGTGGGGGCACCGGCCCGATCGAACCAGAACCGCCGGTCCTCGAGGCGGTCCACCAGCCAGCCGCGCAGGGCGCGCTCCTCCTGTTCCTCCCACGGCTTGGCAGCCCAGCGCCGTTTGTGTTCGGGCCGCTCCAGCAGCTTCAGGTACGGATGCGACTCGATCAGCTCGATCCGCCGCCCGACAAGCTCTCGGTATGCCGCGGGCCAATGCCCCGGGATCTCCGTGATCGGAGAGGAGTCATGCCGCTCGAACCAAGCCGTCCGCTCCGCGCCACTGTCGACCCGGCGGGCCAGCACGATCTCGAAGGCGCGCTCCGCAAGTGCCAGGCCGGGCAGGTCATCACCGCGGTAAGTGAGGTCGTCGTCAACTAGGCCGTAGAGCCGGTAGACCGCCCAGTCAAGCTCCTCTTGCCGCGCGACCATCTCCGCCCGCACGGCTTGCGAAACGTGCCGTGCGTCGTCGAGCGACTCCCGAGTCGGCGTACGCGCGGCCAAGGTCGCCGCTGGCGTCGACTCCCCGAACCGCCAGGCGAGGCTGTCAAGCGCCCGCCCTCGCTCGACCGGAAGCGACACCGGCAGTGGGAAGTCCTGCAACGTCGTCCCAGTGAACTCGTAGAACCGCTCCCACGCTTCGGCCTTCACGCCTTCGTTAACACCCTGGCTGCCCTTGTCATGGCTATTCTGCTTTAGCCTCGCTCTTTCATGAGCGTCGGTCCGCATAGCCGATCATGAAAGCGAAAGTGCCTCCGATCTGGAACGATAGGACTTGTCGAGGGTCCACAACCGTTGCAGGAGAGGCACTTTCCGCGTGCAGACTACCTTGTCGCGCCCCAAGCTGGTCGTCGCGGCCGACGGACGGGGTGTGGTCGGGCGTGCCGGGACCCGGCTGCTGGCCGACCTCGCCGAC
>NZ_JBFAOU010000133.1:0-22526 GCF_040675365.1 Catellatospora sp. NPDC049609
TAACAAAAAAAAAAAAAAAATAAAAAAAAAACTACACACCCAAATCTAAAACCCCACCCCCCCCCCGCCGCCGGGCCCGGAAGGCCGGGCGCGCGGTCCGCGGGGAGTGGGGCGGGTCAGCGCAGGCGGGCGATGACCGTGGAGCCGCCGACGACGCGGTCGCCGGGGGCGACCAGGGCCTCGGCCTTGTCGGCGGGCAGGTACACGTCGGTGCGGGAGCCGAAGCGGATCAGGCCGAAGCGCTCGCCCTTGGCCAGCAGCGCGCCGATCGGGGCCCGCTGCACGATGCGGCGGGCGATCAGGCCGGTGCGCTGCGCGACCACGACCCGGCTGCGGTCCGGGGTCTCCAGCACGGTGTACGCCGCCACGTTGTGCTCCGCCTCGGGCTTCATCGCGTTGGCGTAGCCGCCGTCCTCGACGAAGTAGTCGACCACCTTGCCGGCCACCGGCGCCCGGTTGACGTGCACGTCGAGCACGGACAGGAACACCGCGATGCGCAGGAACTCCTCGTCGGCGAAGCGCTCGTCGTAGATGTGCTCGACGCTGAGGACCTTGCCGTCGGCCGCGGCGACCACGGCGGTCGGGTCGGCCGGGATGTCGCGCTCCGGGTCGCGGAAGAAGGCCGCCACGGGACCGGCCAGCAGGGCCGGCAGCACCCACGCCTTCGACTTCGGCCGGGTGGCCTTGAGGAACGCGGCGGCGCCCAGCGCGATGCCGGCCGCGGCCACGCCGTTGGAGTCGATGTTCATGGTGCCGAACAGCGGCACGCTCGACGGGCGGAAGGCCGGGCTGAGCTTGGCGGCCACGCTCGCGTCCACGTCGGTGAAGCGCAGCCGGTGTACGCGTACCGGCGGGGTGTTGCGCAGCACCAGGTCGGAGCCGACGCCCTGGCGGGCCGCGATGCGGTCCAGCTCGTCGGTCGCACCGCCGGACAGGCCGGGCAGCGCCACCGCGGCGATGATCAGCAGGCCGCCCTCGGCGACGTACTTGCTGAGCTGCTCGACGGTGTTGCGGGCCTCCTCGCCGGAGCCGACCACCGGCTCGGCGACGATGACCAGGTCGGCGGACTCCGCGGCGGCCAGCTCGTCGACGACCTTGACCCGCTCGGCGAGGAAGCTGCCGAGGGTGGCCAGGTGGCCGGCGACGGTGGCGTCCGCGGCGACGACGGTGAGCCGGTCGCCGGGCAGCAGCGCGTCGAGCGCCTCCGCCAGCACCAGGGAGTCCGCGGTCGCGCCGACGAGCAGCGCGGTCTTCGGGCCCGCGTGGCGGGCGAGTTCGGTGGTGAGCGTGCGGGCGGCTCGGTCGCCGATGCGGATCTGGCCGAGCGGGCCCAGCGCGGGGGTGTCGGGGCGATCGGTCGGGTACTGGCTCATGCCTGCTCCTCGCTGTGCTTCATGGTCGGCTCGCTGCTCATGCTTGCTTCTTGCCCGTCGACGGCATGAGCCTCACCGAGCCGTGTGGTTCGCTCGCTCGTCCACCGGTCAGCATAGAGCGCCCCTCACCGCGGGCTCGCGCGGTGAGGGGCGCTGTGGGGACACGCTCAGTCGGCGCGCTCGGGTTCGGGCTGCTCGGCGGGTGCCGGGTCGGCGGTTTCCGCCGGGGCGGCCTCGGCCTCGACCGCGGCCGGCTGCTTGCTGGGCGACAGCGCGCCGAGCACGGCGAGCACGCCCAGGATGATCAATCCGCCGGCGATGAACCAGCCCAGCGAGGGCAGCTCGACGTCGAACGCGTGCCGGGCCAGGAACGCGCCCGACACCAGCAGGAAGACCAGGCCGAAGAACAGGGATACCGAATCGGTGCGGTGCGGCTTCACCGGACCACCTCCGCGTGGCCGAGGTTGACGTCGAGTTCGAGACGCAGCATGCCGCCGCCCTTGCCGTCGGGGCCGAGGCTGGTCTGGGTGTCGCGCTGACCGGCCCCGCTGATGCCGCGGCCGAAGACGTCCGCGTCGGCCAGGTTGACCCTGGTCTCGACGATGACGTCGGTGTCCTGCGGCACGATGATCCGCAGCTGGCCGGCCGTGATCTGGGCGGTGACCTGCACGTCCTGACCGGTGAAGTCGAGCGCGGTCAGGTCGAGCACGGCCTCGCCGAAGCGGTGCTCGTACCGGTCGTGCAGCTCGGCCATGGTGGCGGGCACCCAGACCACGTTGCCCGCCTGGGTGCGCTCGCGGCTCCAGTCGCCGCCGGCGGCGACCATCGGCAGGACCAGCGCGAGCACGATGCCGATCAGGATCCAGCCGCGGGCGCGGCCGAACCAGGCGCCGATGACCAGGCCGAGACCCGCCACACCCAGCGCTGCCGCGACGTAGGTGCTGCCCGGCACGGAGACGCCGGCCATGTCGGCCATCGCCAGCCCGCCCAGCACGAGCATGACCAGACCGAAGATGAGGCGGCCGAGCCGGGACGGCTCCGGCTTCACCTTGGGCGCCTTGAGCGGCGGCGGCGGGGGAGGGGGCGGTGGGGCAGCCGGGGCGTACGGGCCGTGCGGGGCGAACGGGGCACGGTATCCGGCCGGGTCGACCGGCGGGATCGGCTCGGTCACCATGGCGTGCGCCGGGGCGGCGGGGACGGTGACCGGCGCCGCGGCGTACTCCGGCGGCAGGTAGGTCGCGCCGGGCTTGCTGCGCGGCGGCCGGGCCGGGCCGCCCGGGGTGTTGCGGCTGACCACCAGCGCGGCGATGACCAGGCCGATCGCGGCGACGACGGCGACCTCGAAGCTGTTGGTCACCGCGCCGATGAGGATCACCGTGAGCACGCTCAGCACCAGGGCGAGCGTCGACGAGGTGCCGGAGTAGCCCCGCCCGAACAGCGCCTCGACCGGCGAGGCGGTGTCGTCCTCGGCGGGCGTGAGCAGCCACGCCCCGAGGTAGATCACGATGCCCACGCCGAAGATGGCCAGCACGCCGAGCAGCACGCGCCACAGCAGCGGGTCGGTCTTGGTGGCGCGGCCCAGCGCGCCGCACACGCCGGCCAGGTAGCGGCCGTGGCGCGGCCGGATCAGGCCGTACGGCGCGGCCCAGGAGACGTATGGGGAGGGCTCGCCCGGCGGTGGGGGCGGGGGCGCCGCGGGCGGGGCCTGCCCGGGGGGCGCCGCGCCGGGTGGCGTGGAGGTCTCGTCGCTCATGCTGTCGATGGTGGCCCCCGGGCGGCCCGACCTGCCTCAGGCGGTGACCCTGAACCGACCCTGAGATGCGGCGGCGGCCTGTATCCGGGGTCTCACCCGTGGGCGCGGGCCCCGCCCTCGTGAAACCATCGATCCGTGCAGCCCTCCGTGCCCGATCACCCCCGCCTGACCCGTTCCCGGTCCGACCGCCTGGTCGCCGGGGTGGCCGGGGGCATCGCGGCGAACGTACGCCTGTCGCCGACGCTGATCCGGATCATCTTCGTCCTGCTGCTGCCGATCAACGGGCTGGGCGCGCTGCTGTACGCCGCCTTCTGGGCGGTGCTGCCGGCCGCGCCCGGCGAGCCGTCGCGGCGCTCGCTGCTGCGGCTGGCCCCGTTCCTGGCCGCCGGGCTCGTCCTCATGGTCATCAGCACGCTGCTCAACAACGGCGGCATCGGCATGACCGTGGGCTGGCTGGTCGCCCTGGTGGCGGTCGGCGCGGGCATCATCTGGCACCAGAGCGACCCGGACCGCCGCCAGCGCTGGTCGGACCAGTCGCCCTCGGCGCCGTGGCTGGCCGCGCTCTCCGACGGCGACCGCCGGATCTACCTGCTGCGCTTCCTGGCCGGTGGGGTGCTGGTCGCGGTGGGCATCCTCGGGCTGGTGTTCCTCTACTCCCCGGTGGTCGAGGGCGTCTCCTGGGCCGACATGTGGCGTGCCGTCGCGTTCGCGCTGGTGGCGCTCGCCGGGGTGGGGCTGGTCGCGGCACCGGTGCTGTGGCGGACGCTGGTCGCGCTGCGTACCGAGCGGGAGGGCCGCATCCGGGAGCAGGAGCGGGCCGAGCTCGCCGCGATGGTGCACGACCAGGTGCTGCACACGCTGGCGCTGATCCAGCGCAACGCCGCCGATCCGACGGCGGTGCAGCGGATCGCGCGCGGCCAGGAACGCAGCCTGCGCAACTGGCTCTACCAGCCGACCGGCTCGCCCACCGAGCACTTCGCCGCGGCGCTGCAGCAGGCGGCGGCCGAGGTGGAGGACACCTACGGCATCGCGGTGGAGGCGGTGGTCGTCGGCGACCGCACCGTCGACGACAAGGTCGCCGCGATCGTGGCCGCGGCCCGCGAGGCGCTCGTCAACGCCGCCCGCCACGCCCAGGTCAAGAGCGTGTCGTTGTACGCCGAGGCCGAGCCGACCATGCTGAGCGTGTTCGTCCGCGACCGCGGCAAGGGGTTCGACCTGTCCGGCGTCGAGGAGCGGCGGCACGGCGTCCGTGGTTCGATCATCGGGCGGATGGCGCGGCACGGCGGCCAGGCGGAGATCCGCAGCGAGGTCGGCGAGGGCACCGAGGTCAGGCTGACCATGGCGGTGACCTCTCCCAAGGAACGTAGCGAGGAGAAGGTATGAGCGAGCGGAGCGAGCGAGTCGGGTGGCTCGGCTGTTCTCATGCCGCCGACGAGCGTAGCGAGGAGAAGGCATGAGCGAGCAGGGCGAGCGGCTGCGGGTGTTCCTGGTCGACGACCACGGGATGTTCCGGGCGGGGGTGCGGGCGGAGCTGGGCGCGCACGTCGACGTCGTCGGCGAGGCGGCCACCGTGGCGCAGGCCATCTCCATGATCGGGTCGATGGTGCCGGACGTGGTGCTGCTGGACGTGCACATGCCCGACGGCGGTGGGCGCGCGGTGCTCGACGCGGTGCGCCGGACACAGCCGCAGGTGCGCTTCCTGGCGCTGTCCGTATCCGACGCCGCCGAGGACGTGATCGGCCTGATCCGGGCCGGGGCGCGCGGCTACGTCACGAAGACGATCTCGCCGGAGGATCTGGTCGACGCGATCCGCCGGGTGGCCGACGGGGACGCGGTGTTCTCGCCGCGGCTGGCCGGGTTCGTGCTGGACGCGTTCGCGGCCCGGCCGGACGCGCCGGTCGCCGACCCGGAGCTGGACCAGCTGACCAACCGGGAGCGGGAGGTGCTGCGGCTGCTGGCGCGTGGTTACGCGTACAAGGAGATCGCCAAGGAGCTGTTCATCTCCATCAAAACGGTCGAGACGCACGTCTCCAACGTGCTCAGAAAGCTCCAGATGTCCAACCGGTACGAATTGTCACGCTGGGCGGCGGATCGACGCCTGGTGTGACTCTCGGTATCGCCCATAGATTGGGATGCCAGTTACGATGGTGTTTCGTTCCTAGATCAACTCAGGTCTGAAGCCCGCGCAAAACTGCTGGTCAAGACGCCGCGCGAAGATGTGAAAAATTTCTTTGCGGGATATCGGCGTCGTCCCGTCTCGGTAACGGGTTGGTATCAGGCCCTTCCGGCGCGTGGTCGCGGGGTGCGAAAGTGTGGCCACCTCACACCCCCTCGTGAGCGCCTGAGGAGGCACACGCATGCGTGGGATTACCCCATGGAAGGTGGCAGTCGGTCTGACCGCTGTCGCCCTGGCCGCCGCTGGTTGTTCCAGCGCCGACCCGGTTGAGCCCGAGAAGAAGGACGGCTCCTTCATCATCAGCTGGAGCGAGCCGCAGAACCCGCTGATCCCGGCCGGCACCTCGGAGACCCAGGGTGGTGTCGTCATCGACGCCCTCTTCACGGGTCTGACCAGCTACGCCGCCAAGGACGCCAAGACCGAGATGGCGAACGCGGAGTCGATCACGTCGGCCGACAACGGCAAGACCTGGACGGTCAAGCTCAAGTCGGGCTGGAAGTGGCACGACGGCACCACCGTCACCGCCAAGAACTACGTCGACGCGTGGAACTACGGCGCCTACTCGCCGAACGGTCTGATCAACGGCACCTTCTTCGCTGACATCGACGGCTTCGCCGACGTCCACACCGAGGACCCGGACGGCGAGGAGGGCCCGCAGAAGGCTCCGACCCCGGCCGCCAAGGAGATGAAGGGCCTCAAGGTCGTCGACGAGACCTCCTTCCAGGTCACCCTCGGCGCCCCGTCGAACCTGTGGCCGATCAAGGTCGGTTACTCGGCGTTCATGCCGCTGCCGGACGCCTTCTTCAAGGACCCGGCCGCCTTCGGCCAGAACCCGATCGGCAACGGCCCGTTCAAGCTGTCCAAGTGGACCAAGAACACCGAGCTGGTCGTCACCCGCTTCGACGACTACCAGGGCGCTGAGAAGCCGAAGGTGAAGGACGTCATCTTCCGCGTCTACACCGACGACGCCGCCGCCTACGAGGACGTCAAGAACGGCACCATCGACTTCCAGCAGCAGGTCCCGTCGGCCAAGCTGGTCGGCAACCTGTACAAGACGGACTTCGCGGACCGTTCCAGCAACAAGCCGATCTCGTCGTCGGCGTTCATCGCGATGCCGACCTGGCTGCCGGGTTACAACGACCCGAACATCCGCAAGGCCATCTCGATGGCGATCGACCGCCAGCTGGTGATCGACAAGATCTTCAACGGCACCCGTATCCCGATGAACGGCTGGGTCAACCCGAACATGTCCGGCTACAAGGCCGACGTGTGTGGGGCGAACTGCAAGTTCGACGCCACCGCCGCGAAGGCCCTCTGGGACGCCGCGCCGGTCAAGCCGAAGGACCTGTCGCTGGCCTACAACGGTGACGCCTCGCACAAGGGCTGGGTCGACGCGGTCTGCGGCAGCATCACCAACGCGCTCGGCGTGCCGTGCGTCGGCAAGCCGTTCCCGACCTTCGGTGAGTTCCGCACCCTGGTCACCACCGAGAAGATGACGGGCATGTCGCGTGCCGGCTGGCAGGCCGACTACCCGAGCATCGAGAACTGGCTGAACCCGCTGCTGAAGACGGGTGCGTCGTCCAACGACGGCAAGTTCTCCGACGCCGCCTTCGACGCCAAGCTGAAGGAGGCCGACGGCACCGCCGACCTGGCCGCCGCCGAGAAGCTGTACCAGGACGCCGAGGCCATGCTGCCCAACCTCATGCCGACCATCCCGCTGTGGCACTCGTCGCAGCAGACGGTCTGGTCGGAGAAGCTGGACACGGTTGTGATCAACACCTTCGGTGAGCTCGACCTGGCTTCGGTCACGGTCAAGTGAACTAGAAGACCCTGAATACGGGAGGCGTGCCGCGGCCCTAGCGGGCTGCGGCACGTCGCCCCGTGTTCGGCGAGGCTCAGTGAGGAGTAAGCCATGGGGCGGTATGCCCTTCGCCGGTTGCTACAGGCGATCCCTGTGTTCATCGGCTCCACGTTTCTCATCTGGTTCCTGGTGTGGGGACTGCCAGGCGACCCCTTCGCAGGACGTTGCGGCGAGCGCAAGTGCCCGGACGCCTACGTCACGTACATGACCGACAAGTTCAACCTGGACGAGCCGCTGTACGTCCAGTACCTCATCTACCTGAAGAACCTGCTGACGGGGAACTTCGGCCAGACGTTCAACGGCACCGAGATCGGTGACCTGCTGGCCCAGGCCTTCCCCATCTCCATCAAGCTGGCGCTGGTCGCCGTCGTCGCGGAGGCGCTGATCGGCATCACCGCCGGTGTGCTCACCGGCCTGCGTCGCGGCAGCTTCATCGACAACCTCGTGCTGGTGTCGACCCTGGTCCTGATCGCCGTGCCGATCTTCGTGATCGGTCTGGTGGCCCGCTACGCGCTCGGCCTGTCGTCGGTGTCGCCCGACGCGCCGTTCGTGGAGCTGATCATCCCCGGCATCATTCTGGCGAGTGGATCGATGGCCTACATCACCCGGTTGACAAGGGTGAACCTGGTGGAGAACCGGCGGGCGGACTACGTGCGCACCGCGGTGGCCAAGGGCCTCACGCCCAGCCGCGTCACCGGCGTGCACCTGCTGCGCAACTCGATGATCCCGGTGGTCACCTGGCTGGGCCTCGACCTGGGCGCGCTGATGGGCGGTGCCATCGTCACCGAGGGCATCTTCAACATCCGCGGCATCGGCGGGCTGCTCTTCGGCGCCATCAGCCGGCGCGAGTCCGGCATCGTCGTCTCGATCGTGGCGATCCTGGTGCTGGTCTACCTCATCGTCAACCTGCTCGTCGACCTTCTGTACGGGGTCTTGGACCCGAGGATCCGCTATGAGTAGCCCCGAGGTGGCGACCGCCACCAGCCCGACCGAGCCCCCCGCCGCGCCGGTGACCCCGGCCGCCGCCGAGCCGGCTCCGCGCAAGGAGAAGTCTCGCGGCCTGTGGAGTGACGCCTGGTACGAGCTGCGGCGCAAGCCGCTGTTCGTGGTCTCCGCGATCCTGATCGCGTTCTTCGTGCTGATGGCGGCGTTCCCGCAGCTGTTCAGCTCGGTCGACCCCGGTTACAAGGACCTCAACCGGAGCCTCACCCCGCCGGACTTCGGCGCCTGGTTCCAGTTCGGCCAGGGCGGCCAGTTCGGGTACGACGTGCAGGGCCAGGACATCTACGCCCGGGTCATCTACGGCGCCCGTGCCTCGATCGTCGTCGGCGTCTGCGCCGTGCTCGGCAACATGCTGCTGGGCGGCTTCTTCGGCATCCTGAGCGGCTACCTGGGCGGCTGGATCGACAGCGTGCTGGCGCGTTTCGGCGACGTCTTCCTGGGCCTGCCGTTCGTGCTGGGCGCGCTGGTCATCCTGTCGACCTTCGCCCCGGTGCAGAGCAACCCGAGCGCCTTCCGGATCACCAGCCTGGTGATCCTGACGTTCATCGCGCTCGGCTGGCCGTCGTTCGCCCGCATCATGCGGGCCGCGGTGCTGTCCACCAAGCAGCTCGACTACGTGCACGCCGCGAAGGCGCTGGGCGCCAAGCCGGGCCGGATCATCTTCCGGCACGTGCTGCCCAACGCGGTGGCGCCGATGGTGGTCGTCGGCACGATCACGCTGGGCGGGTACATCGGCGCGGAGGCGACCCTGTCGTTCCTCGGTGTCGGCCTGCGTGAGCCGGTGGTCTCCTGGGGCATCATGATCGGCGACAGCCGCCAGTACATGGAGCCCGCCCCGTACATGATGGCCTTCCCCGCGGCATTCCTCGTGATCGCGGTGCTGAGCTTCGTCATGCTCGGTGACGCCGTCCGCGACGCTCTCGACCCGAAGCTGCGCTAGGAGGCGACGTGACGGACATCAAGGTGAACACCGCGCCCGTACTCGGCGCGGACAAGAAGGCGGGCGGCCACCTCCTCGAGGTGGAGAACCTGCACGTGGAGTTCCGCACCCGGGACGGCATCGCCAAGGTCATCAACGGCGTGTCGTACCACGTGGACGCCGGCGAGACGCTGGCGGTGCTGGGTGAGTCCGGCTCCGGCAAGAGCGTCACGGCGCAGACCATCATGGGCATCCTGGACACCCCGCCGGGGTTCGTCACGGGTGGTTCGATCCGCTTCCGCGGCAAGGACCTGCTCACCATGCCGAAGGACGAGCGCCGTCTCGTCCGCGGCGAGGGCATCGCGATGGTCTTCCAGGACGCGCTCTCGGCGCTGAACCCGGTCTTCACGGTCGGGTTCCAGATCTCCGAGCTGTTCCGCAAGCGGCGGGGCATGAGCCGCGCCGACGGCATGAAGCGGGCCGTCGAGCTGCTGGACCAGGTCAAGATCCCGGCCGCCAAGACCCGGATCAAGGACTACCCGCACCAGTTCTCCGGCGGTATGCGCCAGCGCGTGATGATCGCGATGTCGCTGGCGCTGGACCCGGAGATCCTGATCGCCGACGAGCCCACCACGGCTCTCGACGTGACGGTGCAGGCGCAGATCATGGACCTGCTCGCGGAGATCCGCCGCGAGCGGAACATGGGCATGATCCTGATCACCCACGACCTCGGCGTGGTCGCCGACGTCGCGGACCGGATCGCGGTCATGTACGCCGGCCGGATCGTGGAGCAGGCGGACGTGCACTCGCTGTACGCCAAGCCCTGCCACCCGTACACGATGGCGCTGCTGGACTCGCTGCCGCGCCTGGACCTCAAGGGCCAGGAGCTCAACACCATCAAGGGTCTGCCGCCGAACCTGATGCGCATCCCGTCGGGCTGCGCGTTCCACCCCCGGTGCTCGATGGTGCGGGACATCTGCCGCAGCGAGCGTCCGGCGCTGCTGCCGATCGGCAACCGGGCCAGCGCGTGTCACTTCGCAGAGGAGCTGGTCGGCCGTGAGTGAAGTGATCCTGGAAGTCCGCGACCTGGTCAAGCACTTCCCGATCCGCCAGGGCGTGCTCTTCAAGAAGACCGTCGGGCAGATCAAGGCGGTGGACGGCGTCTCGCTCGACCTGTACAAGGGCGAGACCCTGGGCATCGTCGGCGAGTCCGGCTGCGGCAAGTCGACGCTGGCCAAGCTGCTGATGAACCTGGAGACGCCGACCGCCGGGTCGATCCGTTACCAGGGCCGCGACGTGCTGCGGCTGTCCCCGGGCGACCAGCGCCGGCTGCGCCGCAACATCCAGCTGGTCATGCAGGACCCGTACACGTCGCTGAACCCGCGGATGACGGTCGGCGACATCGTCGGTGAGCCGTTCGAGATCCACACCGACGTCGCGCCCAAGGGCGACCGGCGCCGGAAGGTGCAGGAGCTGCTGGACGTGGTCGGGCTCAACCCCGAGCACATCAACCGCTACCCGCACCAGTTCTCGGGCGGTCAGCGGCAGCGCATCGGCATCGCCCGCGCGCTGGCGCTGCGTCCGGAGGTCATCGTCTGCGACGAGCCCGTGTCGGCACTCGACGTGTCGATCCAGGCGCAGGTGATGAACCTGCTGGACAGCCTGCAGAACGAGTTCAACCTGTCGTACATCTTCATCGCCCACGACCTGTCGGTGGTGCGCCACATCGCCGACCGCGTGGGCGTGATGTACCTCGGCAAGATGGTCGAGCTCGGCAAGGACGACGAGATCTACGACTCGCCGACGCACCCGTACACGCAGGCGCTGCTGTCAGCGGTGCCGGTGCCGGACCCGACGGCCCGCCAGCACAAGACGGTGATCCGGCTGGAGGGCGACGTGCCGTCGCCGGCCAACCCGCCGTCGGGCTGCCGCTTCCGCACCCGCTGCTGGAAGGCGCAGGAGATCTGTGCCACGCAGGAGCCGCTGCTGCAGATCAGCGCGCGGTCGGCGCACCCGAGCGCGTGCCACTTCGCCGAGGCGCGGGATGTGGTGCACGCGGGGTAGGTGATGTCTCCCGGCGGCGGACGGTCGGTTGGGTTGAGCCTCCGGCCTGACCGCCCGCCACCGGGTCAACATAGAGCAGGGCACCGTCCGCGTCGCGGGCGGTGCCCTGTGCATAACCGTCGCCCGCGGTAGCGGCCGCTCGGCGTCATCCGGAGCGAAGCGGAGGATGACGTCGATTAAGGCCGCGGTAGCCGGCGAGCATGTTACAGCGGTCCGCGGCCGGCGCGCAGGATGAGCAGGGCGAGCTGGGTGCCGTCGGGGCCGAGCTCGGCGCGGAAGCGGTCCATGATCTCGCGCTCCCGGCTGAGCACCAGCCGGGTGCCGCCGGAGGCGACGCGGGTCTTGCCGACCTGTTGCGAGATGGCGGCGCGTTCCTTCCACAGCGCGATGAGGGCGGCGTCGATCTGGTCGATGCGCTCGCGCATCGAGGTGATCTCGCCGGCCGCCTCGGGCGCGTCGGTGCCGGTCTCGTGGGTGATGGCGCTCATGTCGAACTCCTCAGTGGGATTGTCGCTCATCAGAGGCCCCGGAAAGGCGAAAAGCCCCGGGCTCTGGGAGCCCGGGGCTTTTCGTCAGGTCTGCGTGCTCAGCGGCGACCTACGACTGCCGGGTTCCCGGAGCCATAGGTAAAGTAGAACGCCTGCTTGATCACGTCGCCAAGTATGCCATGAATGCCTCGCGACGCAAGCACCTCGACCATCATGTGAGACCTCGACCGATCAGCCGAGCTTGGTGATCCGGTTGGCCGGACCCGGTGCCACCGGACCCGCGGCCAGGTACGCCACCAGCGCGTCGACGTCGAACCCGGGCGCGTAGACCCGTCCCGTGCCGCCGGTCAGGGTGGTGAACCCGTCGCCGCCGTTGGCCAGGAAGTCGTTCGTCGTGACGAGGTAGCTCGCCGCCGGGTCGATGGCCGTCCCGTTCAGCTTGATGTCGGACACCCGCGAGCCGAGCGGCAGCGTGGTGTTGTACGAGTACGTGAAGCCCGCCGAGACCTGGAGGATCTTGGTCGTGGTCTGGCCCGCGTGACCCGCGAACTGCTGCTCGAGCACCTCCTTGAGCTGCGCGCCGGTGAGCGAGTAGGTGGTCACCAGGTTGTTGAACGGCTGCACCGTGAAGGCCTCGCCGTAGGTCACCTGGCCGCCGGCCTCGCCGCCGGGCGAGTTCGCGAAGGTCAGCGGCGCCCGGATGCCGCCCGGGTTCATCAGCGCGAGCTGCGCCCCGGCCGAGGCCGAGTAGGCCAGCTGGGCGTCGGCGATGACGTCGCCGAGCGGGCTCTCACCGCTGGCCGCGACGTCGCGGACGATGTCGGCGGAGATGCTGCCGACCACGCGGTTGGCCAGCGGCGCCACGGCGGTGCGGTACTTGTCCGCGATCACCTTGGCGGCCGGGTCGACGAGCGCGGGGTTGCGCACGAAGACGTTCGGCCCGGTGCTCTGCCAGGTGCCGTCGGCGTTGCGCACGCCGTTCTCCACCACGACGTTCTGCGCCTCGATCGAGGCGAACGTGCGCGAGCGCTTGTCCAGGGTCAGCGTGATGTCGGTGACCAGCTGGCCGTTGGTGCCGGCGCTGGTGACGACCACCGGCTTGCCCGACTTGTTCGGCAGCGAGCAGGTGTAGAAGCGGTGGGTGTGCCCGGAGACCACCACGCCGATCTCGTCGCGCAGGCCGGCCACGATCGGCGAGATCACGCCGGTGAAGCCGTCACAGGTGGAGACGTTGCCGGTGGGACCCTGCTGGCCGCCCTCGTGCAGCAGCAGCACCTGGGCCTTCACGCCGAGCAGGCGCAGCAGCGCGCTCCACAGGTTCGCCGTCTCGACCTCGTCGCGGAAGTCGACCGTGGTGATGCCGGCCGGGTTGACGATGGTGGGGGTGCCCTCCAGCGTCATGCCGATGAAGCCGACCGGGACGCCGTCGATGAGCTTCACCTCGACGGGCGGCAGGATCGGCAGCTTGGTCCGCTTGTCGGTGACGTTGGCGGCGAGGTACTGGAACTCCGCGCCGTCGAAGCCGTCGCCGGCGAAGCAGCCCTCGACCGGGTGGCAGCCGCCGTGCTGCATGCGCTTGAGCTCGGTGACGCCCTCGTCGAACTCGTGGTTGCCGACCGAGGTGACGTCCAGGCCCAGCTCGCTGAGCAGCTCGATGCTCGGCTCGTCGTGGAAGGCCGCGCTGACCAGCGGGGTGGCGCCGATCATGTCGCCGGCGCCGACGGTGATGACCTTCTGGCCCGCCGCCTCGCCCTCGGCGCGCAGCTTCTTGACCCAGTGGGCCAGGTATTCCACGCCGCCGGCGGGGGTGCCCAGCACGGCCGCGCCGCTGCCGGTCGGCGGGTCGATCGCGCCGTGGAAGTCGTTGAACGCCAGCAGGTTGCCGTGTGCCGTCTGCCCGGCCGGCGACGCGGCGAGGTTGACCGAGACCGGGGACAGCGGGGTCCACGCCTCCGCCGGTGCGGAAGAGGCGCCCGATCCGCTACCGAGCGGAATCGTCGCCACCACGGCCAGCGCCAGCGCGGGAATCGCCAGGTGCCGTGTCATGCCTGCCCAGCCCCGAGAACGGGGGTGATTCATGGGGGGCCTCCATAGTCTGCGTCGCGCAGCGGTGCGCGACGTGAGGGTATGAAGGCATCCTTGCGTATCCGTTTCGGCGGCGCTACGGCTGTCCGGTGGTGCTCGTGCGTCCATCTCGCTACGGCGGGGTTTTCGGGCGCCCGGGCTACCTGGCGCCCCCACCGATTGGGAAGGGCACCTTCTTATACGCGGAGCGTTAAGAAGGTGCCCTTCCTTTTAGTGAACCGCCGGGGAGACCGGGGCGGGCGGTGCCGAGATGGGGGATGTCGGTGCCGGCGCATAGACTCTCCAGACGATGCATGCGCTCTTCGATCTCCCCGAGATGACGCCGTCCGGGGAGACGCCCTCCGCCGTGAAACCGCCCGCCGACCAGGCGTCCGGCGGTGCCTCGCCGCCCCGCGACCGCGCCCCGGGCGACCCCGCGGCCCGGGTGGCCGCGCTGCTGGAGGGGCTGAACGAGCCGCAGCGCGCGGCGGTCACCCACGAGGGTTCGCCGCTGCTGATCGTCGCCGGAGCGGGCTCGGGCAAGACCCGCGTGCTCACCCAGCGCATCGCATACCTGCTGGCCGCCCGCGGCGTGCACCCGGGTGAGATCCTCGCCATCACCTTCACCAACAAGGCCGCCGGCGAGCTGCGGGAGCGGGTAGCCGCGCAGGTCGGCAACCGGGCCCGGATGATGTGGGTCTCCACGTTCCACTCGGCCTGCCTGCGCATCCTGCGCGCCGAGCACGAGCACGCCGGGCTGAAGTCGTCGTTCACCATCTACGACGCCGACGACTCGCGCCGGCTGATGCAGCTGGTCTCCCGCGAGCTCGACCTCGACCCCAAGCGCTACCCGCCGCGCAGCCTCGCCGCGCAGGTGTCGAACCTGAAGAACGAGCTGGTCGACCCGGAGGCGTTCAGCCCGCACGGGCCCGCCGAGCGGGTGCTCGCCGAGGCGTACACGCTCTACCAGCAGCGGCTGCAGCAGGCCCAGGCGCTCGACTTCGACGACATCATCATGCGCACGGTGCACCTGCTGCAGGCCAAGCCGGAGGTGGCCGAGAAGTACCGGCGCCGCTTCCGCCACGTCCTGGTCGACGAGTACCAGGACACCAACCACGCGCAGTACACGCTGGTCCGCGAGCTGGTCGGGGAGACCGGCGAGCTGTGCGTGGTCGGTGACGCGGACCAGTCGATCTATGCCTTCCGGGGCGCGACGATCCGCAACATCCTGGAGTTCGAGCGCGACTACCCGCAGGCCCGCACCATCCTGCTGGAGCAGAACTACCGCTCCACCCAGACCATCCTGAGCGCGGCCAACGCGGTCATCGACCGCAACAGCGACCGTAAGCCCAAGCGGCTGTGGAGCGACCAGGGCACGGGCGAGCAGATCGTCGGGTATGTCGCCGACAACGAGCACGCCGAGGCCGACTGGGTGGCCCGCGAGATCGACCGGCTCACCGACGCGGGCGCGGCCCGGCCGGGCGACGTGGCCGTCTTCTACCGCACCAACGCCCAGTCCCGGGTGTTCGAGGACATCTTCATCCGGCTCGGCCTGCCCTACAAGGTCGTCGGCGGGGTGCGCTTCTACGAGCGCAAGGAGGTCCGCGACGCGCTGGCCTACCTGCGCGCCATCGCCAACGAGGACGACACCGTCAGCATGCGGCGGATCATCAACACGCCCAAGCGGGGTCTGGGCGACCGCGCGGAGGCGGTGGTCGAGGCGCTGGCGGCCCGGGAGCGGGTCTCGTTCGGCGCCGCGCTGCGCCGGGCGGCCGACGCGCCGGGCATCTCGACGCGCGCCGTCAACTCCATCGGCGACTTCCTCGCGATGCTGGACGAGGCGCGTGAGCTGGCCCGCACCGCCCCGCCGGAGCAGGTGCTGGAGCTGATCCTGACCCGCTCGGGCCTGCTGTCGGAGCTGGAGGCGAGCCTGGACCCGCAGGACGAGGGCCGGGTGGAGAACCTCCAGGAGCTCGTCAGCGTGGCCCGGGAGTACGCCGAGCGCACCGCGGCCGCCGACGAGACGCCCACCCTCGACGGCTTCCTGGAGCAGGTGGCGCTGGTTGCCGACGCCGACCAGGTGCCCGTCGACGATCCGGACCACCAGGGCGTGGTCACCATGATGACGCTGCACACGGCCAAGGGCCTGGAGTTCCCGGTGGTCTTCCTGACTGGTCTGGAGGACGGCGTCTTCCCGCACCTGCGCTCGCTGGGCGAGGTCAAGGAGCTGGAGGAGGAGCGGCGGCTGGCGTATGTCGGCATCACCCGCGCCCGGCGCCGGCTCTACCTCTCGCGCGCGGTGACCCGGTCGGCGTGGGGTCAGCCGCAGTACAACCCCGCGTCGCGGTTCCTGGAGGAGCTGCCGCCGGAGCTGCTCGACTGGCAGCGCACCGAGGGCTCGTACACCTCGTGGGGCGGCCGGGGCGGTGGCATCGGCGGCCGGGAGCGCGCGCAGGAGCGCACGTCCAGCTTCGTCGGCAACACCTCCCGCGCCGCGGCGCTGGCGAGCCGGATCGGCGTCGACCCGAGCAAGCTGGCCACCGCGAGTGACCTGGCCGCCGCGCCGCCGTCGGTCTCGGCCGGCGACCGCGTCAACCACCAGCGGTACGGCCTGGGCCGAGTGCTCGCCGTGCAGGGCACCGGCGCCCGCGCGCAGGCGCAGGTGGACTTCGGCGACCAGGTGCTCTGGCTGGTGCTGCGGCACGCGCCGCTGGAACGGATCTGACCCGCCCGGACGACAGCTCAAGCGCGAAGCTCCGTCCCGCCGTAGGCACGGCGGGGACGGAGCTCGGGCGTTTACGGCGCAGACACGTGTGGCCTGGATCGCGAGATCCAGGCCACACGTGTCCGGGGGGACGGGGGATTTTCAGCTGCGGGGTGGCGCGGTGCGCGCGCCGGGGCACGCGCACCGCGTCCGGGATGGGTGTGCGGGGCTTGGCGCTTAGCAGTTGATCGGCACGCCGCGGGACTTCAGCCAGGCACTCGGCTCGATCTGGTTCCACATGCCCTTGTGCACCTCGAAGTGCAGGTGGGGGCCGGTGGAGTCGCCGGTGGAGCCCTCGTAGCCCAGCAGGTCGCCGGCCTTGACCTTCTGGCCGACCTGCACCGCGTCGCGGCTCATGTGGGCGTAGTGGGTGAAGTAGCCGTCACCGTGGTCGACGACGACGGAGATGCCGTAGCCGCTGTAGGCCCAGCCGGTGCTGAACACGGTGCCGGGGCCGACCGCGCGGATCGGGGTGCCGGCGGGCTCGGCCAGGTCGACGCCGGCGTGCAGCACGCCCCAGCGCTGGCCGAAGCAGGAGGTGACCTGGGCGCCCGGCATGGGGCTGCCCCACATCGGGGCGGCCTTGACCGGGGCGGCGGCGGCCTTCGGTGCGGCCTTCGGCGCGGCCTTGGGCACGGAGGTGCCCGCCTTGGCCTTGCTCTCGGCCGGCTGGACCGCCTTGGGCGCGGTCTTCGGGGCGGCCTTCGGCGCGGCCTTGGGGGCGGCGACGTTGGCCTTCGCGGCGGGCCGCGCGGCGCGGTCGGCGCGGTCGGCCGCGGCCTTCCGCTCGGTGGTGGACGTCTGGGCCACGGGTGTCACCGACTGGGGTCCGTTGTCGATGTTGGCGGCGACGAAGCCTACAGACGTGACGCCGGCCAGGACCGCGATGGCTACGACATGACGCGAGCGGCCGCGCAGGCCGCTACGGATCTTGTCACTCGCCAGGTCGAACTTGGCACGGGCCGCCTTGAGGAGTTCGGTGTTGCTGCCTTGCATGAGGTGGGAACCTCCGGGTCGTCGTTGACACGGGCTCGAACCAGATTGCCTGGTCAAACCGGGTCTGACCAGCCCGGCCCCGAGCCGATCCGGACATTCGGGTATGTACGACTCGGGAGTTATGTCCGGTTAATGCACCACGACTCGCCCCGAGTCCCGTCAGGGTCGAGTGACCTGCGTCACCCGACTCCGGTGGCCCGGACCACACGGGCGGCCCGCCGAATACGACAAAGCCGCCCGGGTGTCATGACACCGGGCGGCTCTCGGGTGGATTTCAGCTGATCGAGCCGTCGAACGCCGCTTCGATCTCCAATTCGAGATCGAGGCCGCGCTTCTTGAGCCACGGGATCGGGTCCACCGCCACGTCGTTGACGTGCACCTCGAGGTGCAGGTGGGGCCCGAAGGAGTGCCCGGTGCTGCCGGTGAGGGCGATGATGTCGCCCGCCTGCACCTTGTCGCCGACCTTGACCAGCAGGGAGCTCGCGTGGCCGTACACCGTGCGGACGCCGTTGCCGTGATCGACGATCACGCACTTGCCGTAGCCGCCGTTCCAGCCGGAGAGCACGACCGTGCCGGCGTGCAGCGTGGCGAACGGGACGCCCTCGTTCAGCGCGACGTCGACGCCCTTGTGCAGCTTGCCCCAGCGCTGCCCGTAGCGGGAGGTGAGGCGGAAGTCGTGGGCGGGCAGCACCCAGGCGTTCGGCGCGGAGGAGATGGAGGTGCTCAGCGTGCGGTCCTCGCCGCGGCTGGCGCGGTCGGCGGCGTCGCCACGCCCGGCGACGTCGGCCGCGGACAGCGCCGCGGCGTCGCCGATCAGCGCGTCGGTCTTGGCGTCGGAGATGCCCGCGCCCGCGCCGAAGGCGACGATGCCCGCGCCGACGAAGGCGGTGGTGACTACGGCTGCGTACCGGCTGCGCGAGGGGCGGGCGACGCGGCGCCGACCGCGATAGCGGTCACTTTCCCGTACCAGCTCCGGCCTGTATTGCTCGGGCACGTACAGCCTCCGTCATCGGTGGCGCCGGTGGGGGGCCCGACGCTCTGTCACCCACTTTGGGATGGCACTGCGGCACAACTTAACGAACCCGTAGGGGTAGGCACAAGCTCCTGCGGAGGCCCTCTTGGCCGTCGGTGCGACTGTCCGGCCCGGCTTGTCCGATACCACCCATATTCATACGTATATGTCGGCAATACGCTCGGTGATTATCGGCCGGGCAGCCCGTATATATAGGCGTCGCGCAGCGGGACCGCCGGACCGCTGGCAGTGATCGCCGGCAGGTGGGTTACCGTTCGTTAAGGTCAGTACGGCGGAGAGGTGAGCACTGATGGGCACTCGTATTCGCGTGGTTGTCGCCAAGCCCGGGCTCGACGGTCACGACCGCGGCGCGAAGGTGGTGGCCCGCGCCCTGCGCGACGCCGGCATGGAGGTCATCTACACCGGCCTGCACCAGACTGCCGAGCAGATCGTGGAGACCGCGATCCAGGAGGACGCCGACGCGGTGGGCCTGTCCGTGCTGTCCGGCGCGCACATGACGCTGTTCCCCCGCGTCGTCGAGCTGCTGCGTGAGCGCGGCGCCGGCGACATGGTCGTCTTCGGCGGCGGCATCATCCCCGACGCCGACATCCCGGAGCTGGAGCGGCTCGGCGTGGCGAAGGTCTTCACCCCGGGCGCGACCACCCACGCGATCGTGGACTGGGTGCGCGCCAACGTCGCCACCACCCAGCCCGCCTGAGGCGGACACGACGACGCCCGTGCCGATCGGCACGGGCGCGGTTCGTACTTCGGTTCCTGCTTTTCAGATGAAAAGGGAGGAGCCGGACGCACCCCTCACACGCCCGGCTCCTCTATGCACGACGCCCCGCCGCCACCCCTCGACCGACAGGGCATCGGCCGTTTGTGTCATCCCGCTTCGTCTTTTTGCTCAGCGCTCTGACATCAGACTCAACGACGGCCCGCGGCGGGGGTTACGGGGATTCTCGGGGTCACCGGAACGGGTGACGGACTGCTAGGTTCTCGCGCCATGACCACGCCTGAACCCACCCCCGCGGCGGCGCCCACCCTCCGCCAGACGATCCCCGCGGGACTGCCCCTCACGGTGCGCCTGTCCGGTGCCTGGCGTCACCTGCTCCGGCACCGCCGCAACGAGGTGGTGCTGATCTACCTCTTCGCGCTCTTCATCCTGCCGGTCGGCGGCTACCTCCTGCTGCACTCCGACGAGACCCTGCACAGCAGCCGGTACGGCGACATGAACTCCGGCCTGCTCGGCGTCGGGGCGCTGCTGCTCGGCCTCGGCGGTGCCGTCTCCCTGCCGATCAGCGCGCACCGCCAGCTGCGCCACGAGCCGCTGGCCGCCGACGCGCACGGTGTCTACGTACGCCCCAACCTCGACGCCAAGCGGGTGCTGCACCTGCCCTGGGAGCACATCGAGGCGATCTACCTGCGGAACTGGCACGGGCCGCAGCTGTGCGTCAAGCCGCGCGACGCCCGCATCGAGCCGCAGTTCAACCTGGCCCAGCGGGGCGACGTGGGTGCCCGCGCGGGCGTCGCGATCGCCCAGAAGCGTCGGATGAAGGCGCTGGGTACGAACATCCATGTCCCGATCGGCACCGCCGGGCAGACCCCGGAGGAGCTGCTCGCCGCGCTGCGCTACCAGGCCGCCGGCCGGGTGCCCGTGGGCTCGTGACACGGTGACGGCCGTCTCCGCCCGGTGTGCAGTTGGGCACACCGGGCGGTCATGCCGATACCTCACGCTGACCGACCGTTAGGCTGCGCGGAAGGCCCAGCCAGCGGAGGATGGGCAGTGGTCCCTACGCGTTGCAGCGGGTGTCCGGCCTGCGACGCCGTGGGCTAAGACAACAAAGAGGTATCGGTGGACCTGTACGAGTACCAGGGGCGCGATGTCTTCGAAAAGCACGGCCTGCCCGTGCTCGCCGGTGGCGTCGCCGAGACCCCGGAGGAGGCCCGCGCCATCGCCGAGCGGCTGGGCGGCCGGGTCGTCGTCAAGGCTCAGGTGAAGGTCGGCGGCCGCGGCAAGGCCGGCGGCGTCAAGCTCGCGGCCGACGCCGACGAGGCGTACGCCCGCGCGAACGACATCCTCGGCATGGACATCAAGGGCCACACGGTCCACAAGGTGATGCTGGCCGAGACCGCGAACATCGCGGAGGAGTACTACTTCTCCTATCTGCTGGACCGGGCGAACCGCACCTTCCTGTGCATCGCCAGCGTCGCGGGCGGCATGGAGATCGAGACCGTCGCCGAGGAGCAGCCGGAGAAGGTCGCGAAGATCGCGATCGACGCCAACCGCGGCGTCGACGAGGCGCTGGCCCGGGAGATCGTCACCGCCGGCCACTTCCCGGCCGAGGTCGCCGACCAGGTCGTCGCCATCGCGGTGGACCTGTGGAAGACCTTCATCGCCGAGGACGCCACCCTGGTCGAGGTGAACCCGCTCGCGAAGACCGCCGAGGGCAAGGTGCTGTGCCTCGACGCCAAGGTCACGCTGGACGAGAACGCCGGCTTCCGCCACGCCGACCACGAGGCGCTGGAGGACAAGGCCGCGGTCGACCCGCTGGAGCAGGCCGCCAAGGCCAAGGACCTCAACTACGTCAAGCTCGACGGCGAGGTCGGCATCATCGGCAACGGCGCGGGCCTGGTCATGTCCACTCTGGACGTGGTGGCGTACGCCGGTGAGCAGTTCGGCGGCGTGAAGCCCGCGAACTTCCTCGACATCGGCGGCGGCGCGTCCGCCGAGGTGATGGCGAACGGCCTGGAGATCGTCCTGTCGGACCCGGCCGTCAAGAGCGTCTTCGTGAACGTGTTCGGCGGCATCACCGCGTGCGACGCGGTCGCCAACGGCATCGTGCAGGCGCTGGCCATGCTGGAGGGCCGCGGCGAGCAGGTCACCAAGCCGCTGGTCGTACGCCTCGACGGCAACAACGCCGAGGCCGGTCGCGCCATCCTCGACGGCGCCAACAACCCGCTCGTCGAGCGGGTCGACACCATGGACGGCGCCGCCAAGCGCGCCGCCGAGCTCGCAGCGGCTGGGAAGTGATCTGACAATGGCCATCTGGCTCACCAAGGACTCGAAGGTCATCGTCCAGGGCATGACCGGCTCCGAGGGCTCCAAGCACACCAGGCGCATGCTGGCCGCGGGCACCAACATCGTCGGCGGCGTGAACCCGCGCAAGGCCGGCACCACCGTCGACTTCGACGGCACCGAGGTGCCGGTGTTCGGCTCGGTGGCCGACGCGATGGAGAAGACCGGTGCCGACGTCACCGTCATCTTCGTGCCCCCGGCGTTCACCAAGGGCGCCGTCGTCGAGGCGATCGACGCGGGCATCGCCCTGGCCGTCGTGATCACCGAGGGCGTGCCGGTGCACGACAGCGCCGCCTTCTGGGCGCACGCGGTCGCCACCGGTAACAAGACCCGGATCATCGGCCCGAACTGCCCCGGCATCGCGTCCCCGGGCGCCAGCAACGCGGGCATCATCCCGGCCGACATCTCCGGCTCCGGCCGCATCGGCCTGGTCTCCAAGTCGGGCACGCTGACCTACCAGCTCATGTACGAGCTGCGCGACATCGGCTTCTCGACCGCGGTCGGCATCGGCGGCGACCCGATCATCGGCACCACCCACATCGACGCGCTCGCGGCCTTCCAGGACGACCCGGAGACCGAGGCGATCGTGATGATCGGCGAGATCGGCGGCGACGCCGAGGAGCGGGCGGCCGAGTTCATCAAGGCCCACGTGACCAAGCCCGTCGTCGGCTACATCGCGGGCTTCACCGCCCCGCCCGGCAAGACCATGGGCCACGCCGGCGCGATCATCTCCGGCTCGTCCGGCACCGCCGAGGCGAAGAAGGAAGCGCTGGAGGCGGCGGGCGTCAAGGTCGGCAAGACGCCGTCGGAGACCGCGCGCCTGATGCGCGAGGTCATGTCCGGCCGCTGAGCCGCGACCAGGACATCGGAAAGGGCGCCCCCGGCGCCGACGTGCTCATGTTCCGGTTCGCCGACGTGATGTCGCGGCTGCCCGGCAACAACCTGGTCGCGCCGCGCATCCGCTTCCTCAACCAG
>NZ_JBFAOU010000134.1:0-22523 GCF_040675365.1 Catellatospora sp. NPDC049609
ATCCCGACGATCTTGCGCGAACTGTTGCCCATTTGCCCGGAAGGTGCGTGTCGTACCCACAGTTCGCGCAAGATCGACCCGGAGGCGCGGGGGGTCAGGGGGCTGGGGGTGGGTGGATCAGGCGGCCGGCGATCCAGGTGTGGGTGGTGTGGGTGGCGCCGAGGTCGGCGGGTGGGGTGATAAAGGGGTCGCGGTCGAGGAGGGTGAGGTCGGCGCGGAGGCCGGGGGCGATGCGGCCGCTGTCGTCGAAGTGGTTCACGTACGCGGAGCCGGCGGTGTAGGCGGTGAGGGCGGTGGCCAGGTCGAGGGCCTGTTCGGGGCCGAGCGGGGGCTCGTCGGCGCCGAAGGCGACGCGGTTGACGGCGACGTGGATCGCGCGCATCGGGTCGGGGTCGGAGACCGGCCAGTCGCTGCCCATGGCGAGGCGGCCGCCGTGGGCGTGGACCGCCCGGAACGGGTACTGCCAGCTCGCCCGCTCCGGGCCGAGGAAGGGGATGGTCATCTCGTCCATCGCCGGTTCGTGCGCCGCCCACAGCGCCTGCAAAGTGACGGTGAGGTTGTGCCGGGCGAAGCGGGGCACGTCGGCGGGGTGCACGACCTGGACGTGGGCGACGTGGTGCCGCCGGGGCGAGCCCGCGACCGGCTCGACCGCGTCGAGCACCTCGCGGACGGCACGGTCGCCGATCGCGTGGAAGTGCACCTGGAAGCCGTCGGCGTCCAGCCGGGACACGATCTCCCGCAGGTGCGCCGGGTCGACCCGGGAGATGCCGCGGCGCTCGGTGGCGCAGCCGCAGCCGTCCAGGTACGGGTCGATCATCGCGGCGGTGAAGTTCTCCGCCACGCCGTCCTGCATGATCTTGACGGTTTCGGCGCGGAAGTTCGCGCCGCCGGACGTGCGCGCCGCCTCGCGGCGTTCCCGCAGCTCCGCGAGCTGCTCCAGGCCGCGTGAGGGCTCCCACCACAGCGCGCCGCGCACCCGTGCGGTGAGCAGTCCCGCCGCGTCGGCGGCACGGTACGCCTCGAACGCGTCCGGCCAGCCGCCGTAGTCGCCCAGGATCGCGTCCTGCCAGGCGGTCACGCCGAGCGCGTGCAGCCGGGACTGGGCGACCAGCAGGGCGCGCCCGATCTCGGCCGTGTCCGGGCGGGGCGCCACCGAGCTGACCAGCTCCATGGCGCTCTCGTGCAGCACACCGGTCGGCTCGCCGTCGGCGTCGCGCTCGATGCGGCCGCCCTCCGGATCGGGCGTGTGCCGGTCGATCCCGGCCAGCGCCAGCGCGCGCGAGTTGCACCAGGCGCTGTGCGCGTCCCGCACCGCCAGGTACACCGGCCGGTCCGCGACCACGCCGTCCAGCGCGGCCCGGTCGGGCTGGGCACCGCCGAAGGCGTCGTACGACCAGCCCGCGCCCATCAGCCAGGCCCGGTCGGGGTGCGCCGCGGCGTATGCGGCCAGCTCGCGCAGGTAACCGGCCTGGTCGTGCAGCTCGGTCAGGTCGCAGCGCAGCAGGTTGAGCCCGGCGAAGACGGGATGCGCGTGGGCGTCCTGGAACCCCGGCAGCAGCAGCCGGCCGCCGAGATCCATGACCTCGGTCCGCGCGGTGACCAGCGGTTTCAGCTCGTCGTCGGAGCCGACGGCGACGATCACGCCCTGATCGACCGCGACGGCCGTGGCGCCGGGCGTGCCGTACACGTTCCCGGAGCGAAGTACCAGATCCACACCTGAGACCTTAAGGTCAACACGTGATTGTCTCCGTGGGCAACGACGTGGTCCTGGTGGAGCGGTTCGCGCAGGCGCTCAAGCGGACCCCGCTGCTGGCCGAGCGGCTGTTCACCGAGGCCGAGCGCACCACGCGCACCGGCCACGCCCGCTCGCCGGAGTCGCTGGCGGCCCGGTTCGCCGCCAAGGAGGCGGTGGCCAAGGCGCTGGGCGCCCCGGCGGGCATGCAGTGGCACGACTGCGAGATCGTGGTCGACCCCGACGGGCGGCCCTGGCTGACCGTGTCCGGCACGGTCGCCGCGGTCGCCGCCGAGCGCGGCGTCGAGCGCTGGCACCTTTCCCTTTCCCACGACGGCGGCATCGCGTCCGCGGTCGTCATCGCCGAGGCCGGGCTGTGAGCGGGCCGAACGCCGCCACGGTCCGCGACCGGGCGCGCCGCTGAGCGCACCGCCGGTCGTCCAGCCGCGCCATCAGGAGGTTTCCACATGAGGTCGGTGTACCGCGTCGCGCAGGTCCGGGCGGCCGAGTCAGCGCTGATGGCGACGCTTCCCGCGGGCACGCTGATGCAGCGCGCCGCCGCCGGGCTGGCCCGCCGCTGCGCGGTGACCCTGCGCGACCAGGGCGGGGTGTACGCGTCCCGCGTGGTGCTCCTGGTCGGACCCGGCGACAACGGCGGCGACGCGCTGCACGCCGGAGCCATGCTCGCGCGGCAGGGTGTGCAGGTCGGCGCGCTGCTCAGCGACCCGAAGCGGGCACACGCCGAGGGCCTGGCCGCGCTGCGCGCCGCGGGCGGGCGGGTGCTGGCCGACTGGCCGGGCCGGGTGGACCTGGTCGTCGACGGACTGCTCGGCATCGGCGCGACCGGCGCCCTGCGCGGCACCGCGCTGACCCTGGCCGAGCAGCTCGGCGGCCTGAGCCCGCGCCCGCCGGTGATCGCCGTGGACGTCCCGTCGGGCGTCGGCGTGGACACCGGCGACGTGCCCGGCACCGCCGTACGCGCCGACGTCACCGTCGCCTTCGGCTGCCTCAAGCCGGCCCACGTGGTCGGCCCCGCCGCGGTGCTGGCCGGTCAGGTCGAGCTGGTCGACATCGGGATCACGCCGTGGCTGCACGGCGACCCCGCGCTGCGGATCGCCGACACCGCCGACATCGCCGCGTGGTGGCCGCAGCCCGGCCCGGACTCCGACAAGTACACCCGCGGCGTCGTCGGCGTGGCGACCGGCTCAGCCGGATACCCCGGGGCCGCCCTGCTCTCGCTGTCCGGTGCGCTCGCCGGCCCCGCCGGCCTGGTCCGCTACGCCGGGTCGGCGCACGAGCTGGTGGTGCCCGCGCATCCCAGCGTCATCGCCGCGCCCCGCGTCGCCGACGCGGGGCGGGTGCAGGCCTGGGTCTGCGGCAGCGGCCTCGGCACCGACGAGCGCGCCGCGGGCGAGCTGCGCGCGGTGCTCGCCGCGCCGGTGCCGGTGCTGCTCGACGCCGACGCCGTCACCCTGCTCGTCGACGGCTCCATGTCCGGTGAGCTGCGCCGCCGCGACGCGCCGACCGTGCTCACCCCGCACGACCGCGAGTACGCCCGGCTCGCCGGGGAGCAGCCCGGCCCCGACCGGGTCGCCGCGGCGCAGAAGCTCGCCGCCTGGACCCGCTCGGTGGTGCTGCTCAAGGGCGACCGCACCGTCGTGGCCGGACCGTCCGGCGAGGCCTGGGTGAACCCGACCGGCACGCCCGCCCTGGCCACCGGCGGCACCGGCGACGTCCTGTCCGGCCTGCTCGGCTCGCTGCTGGCCGGCGGCCTGCCCGCCATCCGCGCGGCCGTCGCGGCCGCGTACGTCCACGGCCTCGCGGGCCGCCTGGCCGCCGACTCCGGCCCTGTCACAGCCGCCGACGTCGCCGCCGCCCTCCGCCCCGCCGTAGCCTCCCTCACCAAGACCCCCGTCGGCATCGCCCCTGTCCGTCCCCGCTGACCGCTCCGCCGCCCCCGCCCGGGACGGCGGCACCCACAGGGCCGCGCCGGTGGTCACTGGGCGCCCGGCGGTCGCGTTGCGCGCAGGAGGTCGCGTTGCGCGCAGCCATCGCGGGGCCCCGCAGGCGTCGCGAGGCGCGCAGACGTCGCGAGGCGCGCAGACGTCGCGGGGCGGCCAAGATCCGTCGACTTGCCAGGCAAGTGGGCGAATGACGGGTCAAGATACGCCCAGTTGCCTGGCAAGTCGGGTGATCTAGGCGGGGGTGCCGGCGGTGAGGGTGGCGAGGCGGTCGGGCCAGGTGCCGTGGTGGGGGACGAGGGTGATCTCGCGGGCGTCGTCGTCGCGGCGGGTGATGCGGACCTCGAGGTAGGAGTCGGCGAGCTGCTCGACCATGCCCTCGCCCCACTCGACGAGGGTGACCGAGTCGTCGACCGAGGCGTCGAGGTCGAGGTCGTCGACCTGGGCCCGGGGGTCGGTGACGTTGCCCAGCCGGTACGCGTCCACGTGCACCATCGGCACGGTGCCGCCCGCGGCCCGGTCGGGCCGGTGCACCCGCGCGATGACGAACGTCGGCGAGGTGACGTCGCCGAGCACCCGCAGGCCCCGGCCCACGCCCTGGGCCAGGGCGGTCTTGCCCGCGCCCAGCGGGCCGCTGAGCACGACCAGGTCGCCGGGGCGCAGCACGCCGGCCAGCCGCGCGCCGAAGTCGCGGGTGTCGTCCACGGTGGTCAGGATCATAGAAGCTCCAGCTCGTCCAGGAAGGTGATGAGCGCCTGGTTGACCTCGTCGGCGTGCTCCAGCATGGTCACGTGCCCGCTGTCGGGGATGAGCACCATCTTGGCGTGCGGCAGCAGCCGGCAGATCTCCTCCGAGTGCGCCACCGGCGTGATCATGTCGCAGTCGCCGCAGATGACCATGACGGGCACCTGGTTGAGGGCGCGCAGTGCCGGGTAGCGGGCGTGGCTGTTGATGGTGCGGATGTAGCGGGCGACCGTCTCGGTGCTGGTCCGCGAGTTCATCTGCTCCACGTACGACACCAGCGCCGGGCTGGGCTTGTCCCCGCCGAAGCCGTACCGCCTGGTCAGCAGCCAGGCGAGGTCGGTGCTGGCCTGCCGGGCCTTGTCGATCATCGGTCCGGTGAACCGGGCCGCGCCGGAGAGCAGGCCGAGCAGCGGGCCGCTGGCCCGGTTGAGGATGTTGGGCAGGTTGCCGTAGCTGATGCCGTCGAGCTGGCCGCCGCTGGTCGCGATGAGCACCGCGCCCGCGACGCGGTCGGCGAACAGGTCGGGGTGCTGCTCGGCGCAGGCCATGATGGCCATGCCGCCCATCGAGTGGCCGACCAGCACGATCGGGCCGACGGGCGTGGTGGCCTTGATGACGTCGTAGAGCGCGTCGCCGAGCGCGGGCAGCTCGTACTCCCCGTCGTGCAGTGCCGTGGACAGGCCGTGGCCGGGCTGGTCGTAGAAGACCATCCGGTGCTCGCCGAGGGTGTCCAGGGCCTTGCGCTGGAAGTGGAAGGTGCCCTGGTCGAGGCAGAAGCCGTGGACGAACACGATGGTCGGCTCCGGCGGGCCTGGGGTGCCCATCTCCACGGCGATCCCGTCCACCGGCTCGACGATCTCGACGTGCAGCTGTACGCCGTCGTCGGTGGTGACGGTGAGCGTCTCGTCGTACGGCAGCATCCCGAAGGGCTCGTCGGCGTACGGGTCGCCCTCCGGCTTGTCGCGGGTGCGCCTGACGACGAGCCGCTCGACGGCGACGCCCGCCGCGACGCCGGCCGCGGCGACACCGATCACGGCGCCGATCAGCCCGGCGCGCCGCCGGACCACGGGCACGGCGGGCTTGTCCTTGGTCGCGGACTTGCCGTCCGCGGCACCGTCGCTCATGCCGTCACCTCGCTGCGCCCGACCCGCTCACAAGCCGCCCGGGACCGCGCCGCCTGAAACCGCGCCGCCTGGAACATGGTCCGCCCGTTCACGCGGCATCACCGACGTACACCCGTGGCACGCGGGTGCTGCCGAACCGGGTGACGATCTCGTAGTTGATGGTGCCGACGGCCTCGGCCCAGTCGTCGGCGGTGGGCTCGCCCCGGTCGCCCGGCCCGAAGAGGATCACCTCGTCGCCCTCGGCCACCCGCGCGTCGCCCGCGTCGACGACGAACTGGTCCATGCAGACCCGGCCCGCGACGGTGTAGCGCTCGCCGTTGAGCAGCACCGGGCCGCTGTTGGAGGCGTGCCGCGGCACCCCGTCGGCGTAGCCGAGCGGCACCAGCGCCACGGTCGACTCCCGCTCGGTGACGTAGGTGTGCCCGTACGAGATGCCCTGTCCGGCGGGGACGCGCTTGGCCAGCAGCACCCGGGCGCGGGCGGTCATCGCCGGGCGCAGCGAGGCGCGGATCGCGGGGTCGTCGAGGGGGGACAGGCCGTACGTCGCGATGCCGGGCCGGACCAGGTCGAAGTGGGTGTCGGGGCGGGTCAGCGTGGCGGCCGAGTTCGCGAGGTGGCGCAGCTGCGGCTCGACGCCGAGCCGCTGGGCGACGTCGAGCGCGTCGGCGTAGTTCGCGAGCTGGCGGTCGATGGTCTCGTGGCCGGGGGCGTCGGCGTACACGAAGTGGCTCCACACGCCGACGACCTCGGCGTACCCGTCGGCCTGGGCCTTGGCGGCGGCCTCGACGAGCTGGGGCCACTCCTGCGCGGTGGCGCCGCTGCGGGTCAGGCCTGTGTCGATCTTGAGGTGGACGCGGGCGGCGCGGCCGGCCTCGCGCGCCCCGGCGAGCACCGCCGCGAGCTGCGAGAGACTCGCCACGCTGAGGTCCACGTCGCGCTCGATCGCCCGGCCCACCGGCTGGCCGGGCAGCCACAGCCAGGACAGCACGGGTGTGGTGAGGCCCGCGTCGCGCAGGCCGAACGCCTCGTCCAGGGTGCAGACGCCGAGCCAGGTCGCGCCGCCGGAGAGCGCGGCGCGGGCGGAGGCGACCATGCCGTGCCCGTACCCGTCGCCCTTGACCACGGCCATGACCTCTGCGGACGTGTGCGACCGCAGCGTGGTCACGTTCGCGCGGATCGCGTCGAGGTCGACCACGACCTGGGACTGTGCGTCGGCCTGCCACATGAGTCCCAGCCTACCCAGCAGTACGCCGCACACCGCCCAGGCCCGCGCACCGTCCCACAACCGTCGGCCGCGAAGTCGATCAGGAGGCGGTGGCCGCGACACGCCGCCGAGCCGTGCCATAGGTTCATGATCATCGGGGTGGGGCGGGGTGGGCAGTAGGGTGGGGGGCGTGTTGGTGCTGGTTCTGGATACCGCTACGCCCGCGGTCACGGCGGCGCTGGCCGAGGTCCACCCCTCCGGGCACGCCGTGCTGGCGCAGCGGGCCGTGGTGGACGGCCGGGCGCACGGCGAGCTGCTCGCCCCCCAGATAGACGCGGTGCTGGCCGAGGCCGGGGTCAAACCCCGCGACCTCGCCGCCGTCGTCGCCGGGGTCGGCCCAGGCCCGTTCACCGGGCTGCGGGTCGGCCTGGTCACGGCGGCCTCGTTCACCATGGCGCTGGGCATCCCCGCGTACGGCGTCTGCACCCTGGACGCGCTGGGTCTGCGCACCGCGGGCCGGGCACTGGTCGCCACGGACGCGCGGCGGCGCGAGGTGTACTGGGCGGTGTACGCCGACGGCAGCCCGCTCACCGGCCCGGCCGTGGACAAGCCCGCCGACGTCGCACCCCGGCTCGCCGAGTTCGGCGTCACCACCGCGGCGGGCGAGGGCGCGGTCAAGTACGCCGACGTGCTCGGCCTGCCCGCCGGCGAGGCGCTCTTCCCCGACCCGGCGGCGCTGGTCGAGCTAGCCGCGCAGCGCGTCCGCGACGGCGCGCCGAGCGAGCCGCTGACCCCGCTCTACCTGCGGCGGCCGGACGCGGTCGAGCCCTCGGCCCGCAAGCCCGCCCTGTCGGCGAGCGAGCGATGAAGATCGACCGGTTGCGGTGGTGGCAGATCGAGGAGCTGCTGCCGGTCGAGGCGGACCTGTTCGGCGCCGAGCAGTGGACCGCCCCCATGTTCTGGAACGAGCTGGCCAACGGGCACCACTACCTGGTCGCCACCGATGACGACGGCACCGTGCTCGGCTACGCCGGGCTGGCCGTCGGGCAGGGCGAAGGCTGGATCAACAACATCGCGGTACGCCGGGACGCGCAGCGGCGCGGCATCGGCCGGGCCCTGCTGGAGGCGCTGCTGGCCGAGGGCCGGCGGCACCAGGTCAAGCAGGTGCTGCTGGAGGTCGCCTCGGACAACGCCGCCGCGCAGCGGCTCTACGCCGGGTACGGCTTCGAGGTCATCGGCATCCGCAAGGGCTACTACCAGCCCAGCAACACCGACGCACTGGTGATGAGACGGGAAGAACCGTGAGCGAGCATCGCGAGCGAACCGTCGGGCTCGGCGCGGCTCGGGCCGCCGACGAGCGAAGCGAGGAGAAGGCGTGAGCGTGAAGGACGAACCGCTGGTTCTCGGGATCGAGAGCAGCTGCGACGAGACCGGCGTCGGCATCGTGCGGGGGCACACCCTGCTCGCCGACGCGCTGGCCTCCAGCGTGGACGAGCACGCGCGCTTCGGCGGCGTGGTGCCCGAGGTGGCCAGCCGCGCGCACCTGCAGGCGCTGGTGCCGACGCTGCACCGGGCCCTGGACGAGGCCGGGGTGACCCTGGCCGACATCGACGCCATCGCGGTCACCGCCGGGCCGGGCCTGGCCGGGGCGCTGCTGGTCGGGGTGGCCGGGGCCAAGGGCCTGGCCCTGGCGGCCGAGAAGCCGATCTACGGGGTGAACCACCTCGCCGCGCACGTCGCGGTGGACACGCTGGAGCACGGGCCGCTGCCCGAGCCCGCCATCGCGCTGCTGGTCTCGGGCGGGCACTCGTCGCTGCTGCGCGTCGACGACCTCGCCCGCGGGGTCACCCCGCTCGGCGCGACCATCGACGACGCGGCCGGCGAGGCCTTCGACAAGGTGGCCCGGCTGCTCGGCATGCCGTTCCCGGGCGGCCCGCCGATCGACAAGGCGGCGCGCAACGGCGACCCGCTCGCGATCACGTTCCCGCGCGGCCTGACCGGGCCGAAGGACCTGGTCGAGCACCGGTTCGACTTCTCCTTCTCCGGCCTGAAGACCGCCGTGGCGCGCTGGGTCGAGGCCCGCGAGCGCAGCGGCGAGCCGGTGCCGGTCGACGACGTCGCGGCGAGCTTCCAGGACGCGGTCTGCGACGTGCTCACCATGAAGGCCATCGACGCGTGCCGGTCGCAGGGCATCGACACCCTGGTCATCGGCGGTGGCGTGGCCGCGAACTCGCGGCTCAAGGCGATGGCCGCCGAGCGCGCGGCGAAGTACGGCATCACGGTGCGGGTGCCGCGGCCCAAGCTGTGCACGGACAACGGCGCGATGGTGGCCGCGCTCGGCGCGCATCTGGTCGCCGCCGGCAATGCTCCGTCCAAGCTGGACTTCCCGGCCGACTCCGCGATGCCGCTGACGCTTGTGGGAGTGTAGTTTTGCCCGGTGCTGAGGGCGACGACGTGATCGTGCGGATGTGGGAGGTGCGGGCGTATCCCCGCACCTTCACCGACCTGTTGAGCTGGGTGTGCGACGAGGCGGTGCCGCGGATCGAGGTCGAGCCGCTGCACATCGCCAGTGAGGTGTTCTCCTCCACCGACCAGCGGATCGTGGTGATCTCGCGCTGGCGCGGCGACCCGCGCCCGCTGCCCGACCCCCCGGACAACCTCACCGCCCGCTCCCCCCACGTCTGGGACTTCGCCCCCGTCGACCGCTGACCCCCACCCACCGCCACCCCACCCCACCGCCCCGCCGACGGCCCACTCGCCGGTCGCAACTCCTGAAGAGTCGCGCCTTCGACCACCCGCTGTAGCCGCGACTCGTTAAGAGTTGCGACAGGACGGCGAGGCCGTGAGGGCGGCGGGGTGGGGTGGCGTCGGTGGTGACGCGGCGGGGGTTGCTGGCGGGCGGCGGGGTCGTGGTGGTCGCCGGGCTGTTCGGGCGGCCGGTGCGGGCGGACGGGCCGCCGTCGGACCCGTTCACGCTCGGGGTGGCGTCGGGTGACCCGTCGCCGGACGGGTTCGTGATCTGGACCCGGCTGGCGGTGACGCCGATGTCCGAGGACGGGCGCGGCGGCATGGGCGACCGCGCGTACCAGGTCTGGTGGCAGGTCGGCCACGACGAGCGGTTCAGCAGGCTGGCGGCGTCCGGCACGACCTGGGCGGAGCCGTCCTGGGCGCACAGCGTGCACGTCGAGCCGACGGGCCTGCGACCGGGCCGGGAGTACTTCTACCGGTTCGGCGTGGACCGGTGGATCTCCCCGGTGGGGCGGACCCGCACCGCGCCCGCGCTCACCGCGCAGCCCGCCGCGCTGGGCCTGGCGTTCCTGTCGTGCTCGCAGTACGAGCACGGCTTCTTCACCGGGTACCGCCGGATCGCCGAGTCGGAGCCGGAGCTGATCCTGCACCTGGGCGACTACGTGTACGAGTACGCCGCCCGCGTCTACAACGCGCCGGGCGGCAACGCGCGCGACCACGCGGGGCCGGAGACGCAGACGCTGGCGCACTACCGGCAGCGCTTCGCGCAGTACAAGCTGGATCCGGACCTGCGGGCGGCGCACGCGGCCGCGCCGTGGCTGGTGGTCTTCGACGACCACGAGGTCGACAACAACTGGGCGGGCGCGGTGCCCGAGCGGCCGAACCCGGGTTTCGCCGCCCGCCGGACCGCGGCGATGCGTGCGTACTGGGAGAACATGCCGCTGCGCGGCGCGCAGCGGCCGCGGGGCACGGCGCTGCCGCTGCACCGGCGGGTGCACTGGGGCAGGCTGGCCACGTTCCACCTGCTCGACACCCGGCAGTACCGCGACGACCAGGGCTGCGGTGACGGCTACCGGGACTGTCCGGCCGCGACCGACCCGGCCCGCTCGATCCTGGGCGCGGCGCAGGAGAGCTGGCTACTCGACGGGTACCGGCGCAGCGTCGCCACCTGGGACATCATGGGCCAGCAGGTCTTCTTCTCGCAGCGTGACCGCGACGCCGGGCCGGTGAGGAGCACCAGCCAGGACGCCTGGGACGGGTACGCCGCCTGCCGCGGGCGGATCGTGCGCGGCTGGCGCGAGTACGGCGTGCGCAACGCGGTGGTGCTCACCGGCGACGTGCACGCGCACTGGGCGGCCGACGTGAAGGCGGACTTCGACGACCCGCACTCGCCGGTGGTCGGCTCCGAGCTGGTCTGCACCTCGCTGACCACGGGCGGCGACGGAGCCGACTCGGACCCGGCGACGCACCCGTTCCTGGCGCACAACCGGCACCTGCACCTCTACAACAACCAGCGCGGGTATGTGCACGGCAGGATCACGCCCGCCGCGTTCACCGCGGACTTCATGACGCTGCCGTACGTGCGGCGGCCGGGCGCCCCGGCGCAGCGCAAGGCGGGCTTCGTGATCGAGGACGGGATGCCCGGCCCGCAGCGGCGCTACCTGCGCCCTTACGCGGGCCCGCAGGCGCTGTCGCCGCGGGAGCAGGCCGACGCGACGGTCCGCGACGAGACCGTCCGCCCGTGACGCAGATCCGGTCCGTGCGGAGGTGCCGCCGCCGTCCCATACTCCGGTAACCTCTGCGCGTGCTGGACATGCGGCGGACGCGGCGGCGGGGCGGTGCGATCCTCTTCGACCTCTACGAGACGCTGGTCCCGGACCGGCCGCAGGCGCACCGCGACGAGGTGAGCCGCCGGATGGCGACGGCGCTGGGCGTCGACCCGGAGCGCTTCGCGGCGCTGTTCCGGGGCACCCTGCCGGCCCGGATGCGGGGCGAGTTCGGCAACCTCGACGAGACCATCCGGACGCTGGCGTACCGGCTGGGCGGCGAGCCGACCGAGGCCGCGGTGCGCTTCGCCGAGGTGACCCGGATGCGGTTCTGCCGCGACCTGCTGTGGCCGCGGCCGGGCGTGCTCGCGGTGCTGGACGGGCTGCGGGCCCGCGGCCACGCGCTGGCGCTGGTCAGCAACTGCTCGGTGGAGACGGTGACGCTCTGGCGGGGGCAGCCGCTGGCGTCGCGGTTCGAGGTGGCCGCCTTCTCCTGCCTGCTGGGCGCGGTCAAGCCGGATCCGGTGATGTACCTGAAGGTCTGCAGCGACCTGGGCGTGGCGCCGGAGGAGTGCGTGTTCGTCGGCGACGGGCACGGCGGCGAGCTGACCGGGGCGGCGGCGCTGGGCATGCGCGTGATCCGCACCGTGGAGTACGCCGACAGCGATCCGGGTTGGACCGGCGAGACGGTACGCCGTCTGGGTGACCTGCCCGGCCTGCTGGCTGCGTGAACGGCCGAAAACCGGTTGGCGTTCCGCGGCCGGGTTTAGTAAGTTCAGCGCCGCTATGCGATCCTTACCTGTCGCCGATCCCGGCACGCCCGACAGCAGGTCAGCCACCCGTTATGTGTGGTGGCTGGCCACGCACCAGTTCCGGACCATCGGGTTCGGCATGTTCTTCGGCATCACCTGGATGCTCACCGCGGCGCTGATGCCGATGGTGATCGGCAAGGCGATCGACGCCGGCATCACGACCCGCGACACCTCCGCCCTGGCCCAGTGGGCCGGGGCGTTCTTGCTGCTGGGGCTGGTGCAGGCGGCCAGCGGCATCATGCGGCACCGCAACGCGGTGTTCAACTGGATGTCGGCGAACTTCCGCACCGTGCAGGCCGTGGTGCGCCACGCCAACGCGCTCGGCGCGACGCTGCCCAAGCGGCTGGCCACCGGCGAGGTGGTCGCCATCGGCGCGGCCGACACCTCGCACATCGGCAACGCCCTGGACATCACCGCGCGCGGCTCGGCCGCGGTGGTCAGCCTGGTCACGGTCACCGTCATCCTGCTCACCGCCTCGGTGAAGCTCGGCCTGGTGGTGCTGCTCGGCGTGCCGGTGCAGATGGCCGTGGTGAGCCTGCTCATCAAGCCGCTGCACCGCCGCCAGCAGGCCTACCGCGACCAGCAGGGCACGCTGACCGGGCGGGCCACCGACATCGTGGCCGGGCTGCGGGTGCTGCGCGGCATCGGCGGCGAGCAGGTCTTCGCCGGCCGCTACCGCGAGCAGTCGCAGCAGCTGCGTGAGGCCGGGGTCCGCGCGGCGCGCATCGACTCGCTGCTGGAGGCGATCCAGGTGCTGATGCCGGGGCTGTTCCTGGCCCTGGTCACCTGGATCGGCGCGCGGCTGGCCGTGGCGGGCGAGATCCAGCCGGGCGACCTGGCCGCGGCGTACGGGTACGCCGCGTTCCTGATCATGCCGCTGCGCACGCTCGCGGAGATGATGGAGAAGATGACCCGCGGCCACGTCTCCGCGGGCCGCGTGCTCAAGGTGCTGCGGCTCGAACCGGAGATCACCGGGCCGGCGCAGCCGCAGGCGCTGCCCGAGCACGGCGTGCTGGCCGACGTGAAGTCGGGCCTGTCCGTGCGCCCCGGCGTGCTGACCGTGCTCGCCGCGGACCGGCCCGAGGACGCCATCGAGATCGCCGACCGTCTCGGCCGGTACGCCGACGGCGAGGTGACCCTGGGTGGGGTGCCGCTGTCCGCCGCGACCCGCGACGAGGTGCGCGCCCGCATCCTGGTCGCCGACAACAACGCCCGGCTGTTCAGCGGCGTGCTGCGCGAGGAGCTGGACCCGACCGGCGCCGCGGACGTCGCGCGGATCGCGGCGGCGCTGCACACCGCCGGCGCGGAGGAGGTCGTCGACGCGCTGCCGGACGGGCTCGACGCGTTCGTCGCCGAGCGCGGCCGGGAGTTCTCCGGCGGCCAGCAGCAGCGGCTGCGGCTGGCCCGCGCTCTGGTCGCCGACCCGCCGATCCTGATCCTGGTCGAGCCGACCAGCGCGGTCGACGCGCACACCGAGGCCCGTATCGCCGACCGGCTGGGCGCCGCCCGCCAGGGCCGGACCACCCTGGTCACCGCGACCAGCCCGCTGCTGCTCGACCGCGCCGACCACGTGGTGTACGTCGAGGACGGCAAGGTCCTGGCCGAGGGCACCCACCGCGAGCTGCTGGCCGCCGAGCCCCGCTACCGGGCCGTCGTCACGAGGAGCGTCGAATGAGGGTTCAGCTTCCCGTGGCCGACGCGGCCGCGGTACGCCGCTACGCCCGGCGCCTGCTCGGCCGCCACCCCGGCGCGCTGACCCGGGTGATCGTGCTGCACGGCCTCGCCGCGCTGGCGGGCCTGGTCACCCCGTTCCTGCTGGGGCGGCTGATCGGCGCGATCGAGCACGGCACCACGGTGTCCGCGGTGGACGGCATCGCGCTCGCGCTGGTCGTGTTCGTGCTGGTGCAGGCGCTGCTGACCCGGTTCGCCGCGTTCTCCTCGGCGACGCTGGGCGAGCGGGTGCTGGCCGAGCTGCGCGAGGAGTTCGTGGACCGGGTGCTGGCCATCCCGCTGTCCACGGTGGAGCGGGCGGGCACCGGCGACCTGGTCACGCGTACCAGCCGGGATGTCGCGCAGCTGTCGCACAGCGTGCGCCGCGGCGTGCCGGAGACCCTGATCGCGATCATCACCCTGGTGCTGACGGCGGGCGCGCTGATCTGGCTGTCCCCGCTGCTGGCGCTGCCCTGCCTGGTCGGCGCGCCCATCATCATCGGCGGCGCGCGGTGGTACCTGCGCCGCGCGCCCAAGGCGTACCTGCGCGAGAACGCCGCCTCCTCGGAGGTCATCGACGGTCTCACCGAGACCTTCGACGGCGCGCGGACCACCGAGGCGCTGCGCACCGGCGGCCGCCGCATCGCCCGCACCGACGCCGACCTGCACGAGCAGTACCGGGCCGAGCGGGCCACCCTCCGCCTGCGCACCGTGTTCTGGCCGGTGGTCGAGGTCGGGTTCGTGCTCCCGGTGGTGGCGACGCTGTTCCTCGGCGGCTGGTCTACATCCAGGGCTGGGCGGAGCTGGCGCAGGTGGTCACGGCCGTGTTCTACGTGCAGCAGCTCGTCGAGCCGATCGACCGGCTGCTGGGCTGGGCCGACGAGCTGCAGGTCGGCGCGACGTCGCTGGCCCGCCTGCTGGGCGTGGCCGAGGTCGGCGACGACCGCGCGGTCAGCGGCGCCCGGCCGGACTCCGAGCGGCTCACCGCGCAGGACGTGCGGTACGCCTACGTCCCGGGCCGCGACGTGCTGCACGGCGTCGACCTGACCATCGCCCCCGGCGAGCGGCTGGCCATGGTCGGCCCCTCGGGCGCGGGCAAGTCGACGCTGGGCCGGCTGCTGGCGGGCATCGACGGGCCGCGCACCGGCTCCGTCGCCGTGGGTGGCGCGCCCCTGGTCGAGCTGCCGCTGGAGGAGCTGCGCGGCCACGTCGCGCTGGTCACCCAGGAGCAACACGTCTTCCTGGGTACGCTGCGCGACAACCTCGCGCTGGCCAAGCCGTCCGCGGACGACGACGAGATCCGCCGGGCGCTGGCCGCGGTGGACGCCCTGGACTGGGTCGACGACCTGCCGGAGGGTCTGTCCACCGAGGTCGGCAGCGGCCGCCACGAGGTCTCGCCCGCCCAGGCGCAGCAGCTCGCGCTGGCCCGGCTGGTGCTGGCCGACCCGCACACGCTGGTGCTGGACGAGGCCACCTCGCTGATCGACCCGCGGGCCGCCCGGCACCTGGAGCGCTCGCTGGCCGCGGTGCTGGACGGGCGGACCGTGATCGCGATCGCGCACCGCCTGTTCTCCGCGCACGACGCCGACCGGGTCGCCGTGATCGAGGACGGCCGCATCGCCGAGCTCGGCTCCCACGACGAGCTGGTCGCCGCCGACGGCTCCTACGCCGCCCTCTGGCGCTCCTGGCAGTCCTGACTCACGGCGGCGGGGCCGCCGAGGCGGGTGACCAGGGCGGGGGAGACGTAGAGGGACTCGACCGTGCGGGCGCGGCGGCCGTGCAGGGTGGCCTGGGTGGAGGTGCCCGCGTCGACGTGCAGGTGGAGCAGCCCGAGGTCGGCGGGCAGCGGGTCGCCGTACGCGCGGTCGCCGGTGCGGTCGCGGGACACCCCGTCGTAGGAGAGCACGAACGAGGTGCCCGCGGCGACCGCGTCGCGTAGCCGCGCCACGAACGCCTCGCGCGGCAGGCCGGCCATGTAGCGGTGGTCCCGCGCGCGGCTCACGCCCTGGTACGGCGGATCGAGGTAGACCACGTCGCCCGGCTCCGCGCGGGCCAGCACCTCGGCGTAGTCGGCGCAGTAGGCGCGGCACCCGGCCAGCGTGCGGGCCGTGGCGGTCAGCCGGGCGCGCATCGTGTCCGGCCGCGCGCCCAGCCGGCGCTTGTCCGGCCCCTGGTTGAACCCGCCCTCGCGGTTGTAACGCACCGCCGCTTTGACGCAGCGGGCCAGCAGGTAGAGCAGGCAGTGCGGCTCGCCGGCCTCGTTGAACCGGACCCGGACCGCGTCGTAGTACGCCCGCGGGTCGGCCAGCTGCTCCCGCCACAGCAGCTCGTAGTCGTCGGCGAGCGCGCCCGGCTCGGCCAGCACCCGCTGCCATAGCCGCATCAGCGGCTCGTTGACGTCGCTGATCTCGGCGGTGCGGCCGATGCGCAGGTGCCGGGCGGCGATGGCCACCGCGGCCGAGCCGGCGAACGGCTCCAGCAGGCGGTCGGTGTCCGGCGGCAGCAGCGGCACGATGGCGTGCGCGAGCCTGCGCTTGCTGCCCTGGTACGGCAGCGCGTGCGGCACGTCGGCCAGTCCCGCCAGCCGCCGGGGCGCGAGGACGGGCACATGCGGGACCGCCCGGCACGCCGGATGATCGGCATCGGGGGAGGTCAGGGCGGATTCCCGGGTCACGACCATCCATTGTGCTGGATGGCCGGGCGTATGCCCGGTATTGCCGGTCAGCCCAGCGGGTCGGCCAGCAGCTGCTCGAAGGCGAGCTCCGCGGCGCCCAGCAGTGCCGCGTCGTTGCCCAGCTTGGGGGTACGCAGCCGCACGTGCTCGCGGGTGGCGGGCAGCCCGATGCTGTTCAGGCGGCTGCGCACCTGCGCCGCGGCGGCCAGGTAGACGTCGCGCAGCGTGCCGCCGAAGATGACCAGCTCGGGGTTGAAGATGTTGACCAGGTTGGCCACGCCGAACCCGAGCCAGTCGCCGACCTGGCGGACGGCCGTCTGTGCCGAGGCGTCGCCGCGCGCGGCGGCGTCCACCACGGACAGCACCACCTCGGCGCCGGTCGGCGCGCCCGGCGAGCAGTCCCGGCCCGACGCGCGCAGCAGGGCGTACTCGCCGATCTCGGTCTCCCAGCAGCCGCGCGAGCCGCAGCCGCAGGGCCGGCCGTGCGGGTTGACCACCATGTGGCCGACCTCGCCGCCGTAGCCGCCGTGCCCGGTGACGCGCCGCCCGCCCGCGATGATGCCCGCGCCGACGCCGACGTCGCCGTACACGTAGATGAGGTTGGCGCAGCCGACCGCGACGCCGCGGGTGTGCTCGGCCAGCGCGCACAGGTCCGCCACGTTGCCGACGGCGACCTGCGGCAGCAGGTCGGGCAGCCGGTCCTGCAGGGCGTGGCCGAGCGGCTCGTCCATCCAGCCCAGGTGCGGTCCGAGCCGGACCAGCCCGTCCTCGCGGCGGACCAGCCCGCACACGGCGATGCCGGCCCCGATGCAGCGGGCCTGCGGCGGGACGTCGAGGGCCATCTGGGCCACGAACTCGGCGATGGGGCGGACCGCCTCGATCGCCTCCCCGCGCGGGCGGGGCGCCTCGCGCTGATCCAGCACGACCCCGCCGAGCCCGACCCGGGCGACCCGGATCCGGTCCACCTCGACGCTCGCGGCGTACGCGTAGACCAGGTCGGAGGAGGGGCGCACGACCAGCGACGGACGCCCCGCGCGGCCGGTCTCCCGCGGCGCCTCCTCGCTGACCAGGCCGACGCCGGCCAGGTCAGCGGTGAGGGCGCCGATGGTGGAGCGGTTGAGACCGAGTTCGGAGGTGAGCTCGGCGCGTGAGATCTGGCCGCGCACGTGCACGAAACGCAGCAACGCGCCCAGATTCTGCCGCCGGATCTCCTCCTGGCTCGGTCCCGCTCGCATGATTCTCCTGTTGAGATGTACGCCGGTCAGCTGCTCGCGGCGGCGCGCCTACGCGAGAACGCGTCGACACTCGCGGCGAGCAGCAGCACGACTCCGGTGGCAATGTACTTGTATGCCGAGCTCCACCCGACGAGGCCCATGCCGTTGATGATCATCGTGATCACCAGGCCGCCGAGCACGGCGTCGAGGACCCGGCCCTTGCCGCCGAAGAGGCTGGTGCCACCGATGACGGCCGCCGCCACGGCGTAGAGCAGGACATTGGAGCCACCGGTGTTGGGGTCGACCGAGCGCGCCTGGCTGGCCAGGAGGACGCCGCCGATCGAGGCCATCGCCGAGCAGATGACGAACGCGGAGATGCGGATGCCGTCCACGTTGATACCGGCGCGGCGGGCCGCCTCCTTGTTGCCGCCGACCGCGTAGACGTGCCGGCCGTACGCGGTGCGCCGCAGCACGAACGTCCACAGCAGCAGCAGGACGCCGACGAGCGGCACGATGATCGGCACACCCTTGAGCGAGAACAGCGGGTTGCGGCTGCGCTCCTGGTTGAGGATCGCGACCGCGAAGCCGACCAGCACCGCCAGGCCGATCACCCGGAACGCGACGACCTGCCACAGGTCGGCCTTCAGGCCGCGCTTGTGGCGGTTGCGCCGCTGGATCAGCTGCACGGCGGCGAAGCCGAGCACGGTCACCGCGGCCAGGCCCCAGCCCACCAGCGGCGGCAGGAACTCGTTCTCCAGCGCGATGATGACGCTGTCGCGCACCGAGATGTTGGTGCCCTCGTCGAGCAGCCACAGCACCACGCCCTGGAAGCCCAGGAACGCGGCGAGCGTGACCACGAAGGACGGGATGCCGACCTTGGCCACCAGGAAGCCCAGCAGCAGGCCGATCACCAGGCCGGTGGCCAGCGACGCGGCGATGCCGACGTACCACGGGAAGCCGTTGTTGGTCAGCATGATGGCCAGCACCGCGGCGCACACGCCCGAGGTGTAGCCGGCGCTGAGGTCGATCTCGCCCAGCAGCAGCACGAAGACCAGGCCCATGGCGATGACGACCACCGGGCCGGCCTGGGTGAGCAGGTTGGCGAAGTTCGGAGCGGTGAGGAACACCGGGCGGGCCAGGCCGAAGACGATGCACAGCACCAGCAGGCCGGCCACGGCCGGCAGCGCGCCCATGTCGCCCCCGCGCACCTTGCGGCCGTACCCGCGCAGGTAGCCCAGGATGCCGTCGTCCCCCGCCGACGGCCTCGCGACGGCGACCGCCGGTTCCTTGGTCACAGCGCTCATGCCGCCACTCCCTTCTCAGCGAGGCCCAGCGCGCCGCTGCGACCCGAGGTGATCAGCTCGACCACCTGTGCGTGGGTGACGTCGGTCGTCTTGACCTGCGCCGCCATCTGCCCCAGGTAGAGCGCGGCGATCCGGTCCGACACGGCGAACACGTCGTTCATGTTGTGCGAGATCAGGACGACGGCCAGGCCGTTGTCGGCGAGACGGCGCACCAGCTCCAGGACCTGGGCGGTCTGCGCGACGCCGAGCGCGGCGGTGGGCTCGTCGAGGATGACCAGCTTGCTGTTCCACAGCACGGCCTTGGCGATGGCGACGGTCTGCCGCTGGCCGCCGGAGAGGCTGGACACCTGCTGGCGTACGGACTTCACCGTCCGCACCGACAGGCTGGCCAGGGTCTCCGAGGCGAGCTGCTCCATGGTCGGCTCGTCGAGGATCATGCCGCTGCGGCGCTCACGGCCGAGGAACATGTTCTGGACGATGTCGAGGTTGTCGCAGAGCGCCAGGTCCTGATAAACGATCTCGACGCCCAGCTGCGCGGCGTCGCGCGGGCTGTGCACGTGGACCGGCCTGCCCTCGATCAGGTACTCGCCTGAGTCGATGGGGTAGATGCCGCCGATGCACTTGACCAGCGTTGACTTGCCGGCGCCGTTGTCGCCGACGAGTGCGGTGACCTCGCCTGGTTGAACCGTGAAGGCCACGTCCCGCAGCACCTGCACCGGGCCGAAGCTCTTGTTGATCCCACGCAGTTCGAGTAGAGGGGTTCCCATCAGGGGCTCCGTTCGAGGGGGTTACTGCTTGTTCCACAAGTGTGGTCCCCGGGGCACTCGCGTCCCCAGGGACCACACCTGTACGAGCTGTCAGGTCAGCTGATGCCGGCCGCGGTGCACTTGGCCGCGAAGTCGGCGGTGCACAGCTCCTCCTTGGTCACGTAGCCGTCGGAGACGACGTCCTTGACGTTCTCCAGGTAGATGGCCTGCGGCTCCAGCAGCACCGAGGGCACGTCCTTGCCGGACTCGGAGTCCTTGGTGGTCTGCGAGACCTGCTTCTTCTCACCCTTGGCCAGGGCGATCGCCAGCTCGGCGGTCGCGTCGGCCTCCTTCTTGACGGCCTTGTACACGGTCATGCACTGGTCGCCGGCGAGGATGTTCTGCAGACCCTGCGCGGTGGCGTCCTGGCCGGTGACCGGGACCTTGCCGTTCAGCTTGTTGGTCTTCAGCACGGAGATGGCCGCGTTGCCCAGGCCGTCGTTGGCCGCCAGCACGCCGTCGATCTTGCCGTTGGCCTTGGTCAGCATCTGCTGGAAGATGACGCCGCCCTGCGCGTTGTCCCAGTCCGGCACGGCCTGGTCAGCGGCGAGGGTGTACTCCTTGGCGTCGTACTTCGGCTGCAGCACCGACACGCCGCCCTGCTTGAACAGGGTCGCGTTGTTGTCCGTCGGCGAGCCGTTCAGCTGCGCGATCGCCGGGTTCTTGACGCCCTTGTCGGTGAGGCACTTGACCAGGCCCTCACCCTGCAGGCGGCCGACCGCGACGTTGTCGAAGGAGACGTAGTACTCCGCGCCGCCGCCCAGCGTGAGCCGGTCGTAGTCGATGGTCGGGATGCCCTGCGCCTTGGCCTTGTCCAGCACGGCCTTGCCGGTGCCCGAGTCCAGGTTGACGATGACCAGGACGGTGACGCCACCGGTGATCATCTGGTCGGCGATGGACTGGAACTGGGTCTTGTCACCCTGCGCGTTCTGGATGTCGTACTTAACGCCGGCAGCCTTGAAGGCCGCCTCCAGGTACTTGCGGTCCGCCGTCTCCCAGCGGGCCGAGGACTTGCTGTCCGGCAGGATGACGCCGATCTTCGGCGTCTTCGTGGCGGCGGGGTCGGTGGTGTCTTCCGCACAGGCGGCGAGACCGGTGACGGCGAGCATGCCCGTCATGGTCAGAGCCAGGATCCCTTTGCGCATCGTTGCAAATCCTCTCGGATTCAGGGGTGTGAACTCAACGGTGGTGCGGTTGTGCATCGGAGCAGTAATCAGTGCGTGAGGCCGGTCACACGGGTTTTGTTGTGTGCGACAACGTATGCGGAACAAAACCAAACGCGCAAGCCCCGGGTTTGTTGTTGGCAATAACAATTCAGCAACGTCCCCGTAACCCGAGATCCACACCCCGAAACCTTGCCCGGCCCCCGCCCGCGACGATCTTGCGCGTACGGTGGGTGCGACACGCCTAAAAAGGACAAATCCCTAACACTTCGTGCAAGATCGACGGGATCTTGGGCGGAGAGCGGGGTGTGCGCGGGTGTGCGCGGGGCGGGCGGCGCAACGGGGCGCAGGCGGGGTGGGCGCGACGGGGGAGTGGGGCGGGGCGGCGTGACGGGGCGAGCGGGGTGGCGCCGGGGCGGCGCTGGGCGCGGTGGGCGCGCTGGGCGGGAGGTGAGCGGGGCGGCGGGGTCCGCAGGGCGGGTGTGGGGCGGGGCGGGTCAGGGGCGGGCGATGGGGGCGAGGGTGGCCTGGGTGAGGCGGACCAGGTCGGTGGGGGCCAGCTTCAGCTGGAGGCCGCGCTTGCCGGCGGAGACGTACATGGTGTCGCCGTCGAGGGCCGACTGGTCGATCACGGTCGGCAGGCGTTTGCGCTGCCCCAGCGGGCTGATGCCGCCGCGGACGTAGCCGGTGGTCTTCTCGGCCAGGTCGCGGTCGGCCATCGCCGCCTTCTTGCCGCCCGCCGCGGCGGCCAGTGCCTTCAGGTCGATCTCGCCGGTCACCGGCACCACGGCCACGGTCAGGCTGCCGTCGACCTCGGTCACCAGGGTCTTGAACACGCGGGCCGGGTCGGCGCCGATCGCCTCGGCCACCAGCGCGCCGTAGTTGGGGGAGTCCGCGGACACCTCGTAGGTGTGCAGCGTGTGCGCCACCTTCTGCTTGCTGAGCAGCGCTGTCGCGGGAGTCCCCTGGGCCATGTGCGGATGCTACCGCCGCCCGTTGATCACGGTGCTGGGGTGGCGACACGCCGTCGAACACGTACTTAAGTTCATGATCAACCTTAAGTTCATGATCAACGCAGAGGGGTGGGGAGGGGGTGGGCGAGGAGGGCGGTGGGGGCGGCGGCCACGCGGGTGAGGATGAGGGAGAGGGCGTGGGGGCCGGACAGGCGCAGGTCGCGGCGGAGCTGTTCGACGTCGAGGGCGGAGCCGCGCTTGAGGATCTCCAGGCGGCCGACGCCGCGCTCGCGCAGGGTGGCGCGCAGACGCTTGAGGGAGAACGGGAGCACCTCGGCGACCTCGAAGCAGCGGCCGAACGGGGAGACGACGGGCTCGTCGGTCCAGACGTACGCGATGGTCGGGTCGGCCAGGCGGCCCCCGTGTGCGGCGGCGTACTCGGCGACGAGGTGGGCGCGGACCACGGCGCCGTCAGGGTCGGACACGTACCGGCCGGGCGGCCCGACCGGGGCGGTCTGCTCGCCCGTGCCGGTGAGCTCGTGCGGCACGCCGTCGCGGAACACCGTGGCCCGCCGCGGCGCCTGCGCCAGCGGCCCGCACCAGGCGGC
>NZ_JBFAOU010000135.1:0-2961 GCF_040675365.1 Catellatospora sp. NPDC049609
CGCCGGCCGAGGGCCGCTCCAAGGTGGAGCGGCGCGGTTCAGCTGCAAGCGGTGCCGTTGAGGGAGAACCCGGTGGGCCCGGAGCTGTTGCCGGTGTGGGTCGCCTGGAACCCGATCGTGGTGGACCCGCCCGGCGGGATGGCGGCGTTGTAACCGACGTTGGTCGCGGTCACCTGGCCACTGGTCGGCGAGTAGGTGGCGCTCCAACCGGAGGTGATGGTCTGGCCGGAGGCGAGGGTGAAGCGAAGCGACCAGCCGTTGATGGCCGTCGAACCGGTGTTGGTGATGGTGATGTTGTCGGTCAGCCCGTTGTTCCACGCGTTGAGCGCGTTGGTGACCCGGCATCCGCCGCTGCCACCCGGCGAGCTCGACGGGCTCGGCCGCGGGCTGGCGCTGGCCGACGCGCTGGGGCTGGGCGGCGTCCCGCCCTCGCTGACGGTGATGGTCGAGCTTCCGCTGCTCTGGTAGCCCTCGGTCGCCATGATCTGGTAGTTGTGCGTGCCCAGCGTGAGGCCGAGCCTCGACCACGCGTTGAAGTGGTTGGCAGTGGTGATGGTGCCGCTGGTCCGGTGCTGCTGGCGGACGCTCCAGTACTGGTAGAACGTCGCGGTGCCGATGATCGACGGCTGGTTGACACGCTGGGTGCGGTAGATGTCGTACGTGGCGCCATCGGTGGTGACCGAACCCAGCCGGGTCGTGCCCGTGCTCGGGTTGTAACTGCCGAAGTCCTCCACGACGTAGTACTCGATGAGCGGGTTGGTGGTCCAGCCGTACAGCGCCAGGTAGCCGTTGCCGTTGGGGCTGAAGCTGCCGGAGTAGTTCACCGTGTGGCTGGAGCCGGGATTCCAGCCCTTGCCGACGACGGTGTTGTTCATGTTGCTCCACTGGACGCTGTACTGGCCGGCCGCACCCAGCGTCATGGTGACGTTGCCGCTGTCCTTCCAGTACGAGTAGAAGAAGCCGTTGTGCCAGCCGGTGGAGTTCGAGGTGATGGTCCGATCGGCCTCGGCGTGGGCCGTACCGGACACGATGATCGAGGCAGCCGCCAGCGCCACGGCGCAGAGGCCGCCGATGAGCGCGTTGACCCGGCTGCGACTGCGGGCCAAGGGGTGGGACGGGTGATCGTTCACGCGAGTGCATCCTTCGGGAAAGGGCAGCCAGCGGGCGAGGCTGCGGGACTCGATTCGGTGCTGTCGGGGGCCGCTGGGGCGGGCGGCCGGCACGGAGCAGCGGAGCGCGACGGTGGCGCGTGGGCGTGGTCCGATCGACGGCCGGGTGCCAGGTCGTGGCCACGGCCGAGGACCGTCGATAGTCGACAATCGTCGATGCCCGCAGTATTGGACCGTCCGACCGGACCTGTCAACAACTTCCGGAAGTTTCCGGCGGACCGTGGCTGTCTCCACTCCACCCCATGCGCGGAAGCAGTCCCGTGACCACGTCTCCCGCGTCGCAGTTTCACTGCGACGCAGAAAGATCGCGACAACACCGCGGTCTACAGTGATCGACATGACGCCAGCGAAAGTGCCGAAAGTTTCGGTGCGGGTGCACAAGGAGGAGCCTGTCGTGATGCGCTCGTCGACGCTGCTGGAAGCCCTGCTCCGCAGCGGCATGCACGATGTCCTCACCGTCGAGCCGACCGCGGGCGGGCAGGCGGCGCTCGCCGGCATCGCCACCCGCCGGGAGGCACCGCCGGTCTTCGTCAAGTCCTTCGCCGAGCCACCGGCCGACGATGTCTTCGTCGCGGAGGCCGAGGGACTGGCCGCCCTGCGCGACATCGGCGGCGCGGCCACGCCCGAGGTGCTCCTGGCGGACCGGGACCTGCTCGTGCTGTCGGTGCTGCGGCCCAGGCCGCGCAGCGAGACCTTCTGGGAGCAGTTCGCACACCTGCTCGCCCGCTTGCATACGGGCACCGTCCACCATCGCTTCGGATGGCACCGCGACAACTGGCTGGGCCGCCACCGCCAGGTCAACACCTGGAACGACGACGGCTTCGCGTTCTTCGCACAGCACCGACTGCTCCGGTGGCTCGGGCAGCCCCGCGTCGACGCCGCGCTCGACCGGGCAGACCGGGCGGCGCTGGAGCGGCTGTGCCACCGGCTCCCCGAGCTGCTGCCGGACCGCCCGGCCTGCCTGACGCACGGCGACCTGTGGGCGCAGAACATCCTGGCCACTGCGGATGGCCGACCCGCGCTGATCGACCCGGCGGTGTCCTATATGTGGGCCGAGGTCGACCTGGCCCATGTGTGGACGACGGCACCTCCGCCCGAAGCGCACCGCTTCTTCGCTACCTATGCCGAGCTGACCTCGCTCGACAGCGACTGGCGGAGCCGTATGCCGATCATCCAGCTTCGCCAGCACCTTGCCGTGCTGGCCCAGTTCGACGACGACTGGGGCGCGGCCGAGCAGATCCGCGCCACCCTGTCGCCCTTCCGGCACCGGTGAGACCCGTTCTCCTACCGGCCACCGCCAGGCAGACGGGGTGAGGTCTGCTGCGCCCCCACCCCGTCGTCGCGTCGATCAGGCGATGACGCAGGTCGCGCCGTTGAGGATGAATGCGGTGGGCCGTCCGGCGTTACCGGTGTGGTTCGCCTGGAAGCCGATACTGACGGATCCGTTGGCCGGGATGGCGGCGTTGTAGGCCAGGTTCCTGGCGGTCACCTGCCCCGAGGTCGGCGAGTAGGCCGCGTTCCAGCCGGAGGTGATGACCTGGCCGCCGGGCAGGGTGAAGACCAGGGACCAGCCGTTGATCGCGGCGTTGGTGGTGTTCGTGACGGTGAGGTTCTCGACCAGGCCGGTGTTCCAGGCGGTGATGACGGCGGACACGCGGCAGGAGCCGGGCGGCGCGCTCGGGCTGGGCGAGGTACTAGGGCTGGGCGGGGTGCTCGGGCTGGGCGAAGTGCTCGGGCTGGGCGGGGTGCTCGGGCTGGGCGAAGTGCTCGGGCTGGGCGGGGTGCTCGGGCT
>NZ_JBFAOU010000135.1:3061-22051 GCF_040675365.1 Catellatospora sp. NPDC049609
GGGCGGGGTGCTCGGGCTGGGCGAAGTGCTCGGGCTGGGCGGGGTGCTCGGGCTGGGCGAAGTGCTCGGGCTGGGCGGGGTGCTCGGGCTGGGCGGGGTGCTGGGGCCGGAGGTCAAGCCGAAGAACGCGATGGCGGACGCCGCCATGCCGGTCGACGGCAGGCTGTGCCCGGCCCCCTGGATGCTGAGCGCCTCCACCCGCACGGTGCCCGACGAGTCCGCGAAGCGACGGCGGTTCCAGTTGGCCTGCGGGGTGTCGGAGGAGGTGGGGGTCTGGCTGAGGCCGTGGACGTTGGTCCACTGCTCGACCGACTCCTGCAGCAGCGAGTACGGCACGAGGGTGTCGTTGGTGCCGTGCCACAGCTGCACCCGGGGCCGCTGGCCGGTGAAGGCGGGATTCACCTGTCGCACCGCGTCGCCCCACTGCTGCGGGGTCCGGTTCATGCTGCCGCCGGTGCACTGGCTGCTGCCGGGCGGGTAGTCGGCCGCGTTGGCGAAGCAGTTGAACGGCACGCCCATGAACGCCGCGCCGGCCTTGAACCTGTCCGGGTAGAGGGCGAGCATGTGCTGGGTCATCATGCCGCCGGAGGAACTGCCCGTGGCGAAGACGCGATTCTGGTCACCGCCGTACTGGAGCACGGCGTAGGCGATCATCGACATGATCGAGACCGGGTCGCTGCCGCCGTCGCGGCGCTTGGCGGCATCCGACCACGTGTCGAAACATCTGCCGAACCCGGCCTCCTGCATGGCGCTCGGGTAGATGACGATGAAGCCGTACTGGTTGGCCAGCGAGGCGAACTCGCTGCCGGAGTAGAAGCCGGGGCCGGAGCCTCCACAGCCGTGCATGGCCACCACGATCGCGGGGTTGGCCGGGCGGGCGTCCGGCACGTAGATGTGCATGCGCATCCCGCCGGGGTTGCTGCCGAAGTTCGGCACCTCGACCAGCGAAGCCGCGAAGGCGGGTTGCATCGCCGGGATCGTGACTCCGGCCACCGCCAGCGATGCGGCGAGGGCGAGCAGCAGCTTTCGTTTGATCTTCATAATCCTGTCTCCTTCATTCCCCGCACAAGTCGGGGACAGACCGTGGAGCCACGCTGGCGCGCGGCATACCCACGGCATGCCGGATTGGTGGTTGCGGGTGTGGCGGCACTTGTCCCGCCGTTGCCCGGCCGGAGGGCTGTGCGACCTGAGCGTCCGCACGTGACCACGTCCCGCAGGTTGCTGTGTCTCAGCTGCGACCGGCTCCGGTGCCCGGCTTCCGCAACCGTCGTATGACACATAGGGTGCCTCGTGGACATAAAACTGTCAATTGAAACATGGCGATAAGTCGCCCGCCGGGTGAGCGTCGACTCATGGCAGCGCCGCCCTCGGCTCAGCACAGTCGGCCGAGACCGTCGGGCCGGTGAGGCGCCGCGCCAACGGCCTGCCACCGCGCTTCACGGCCGGCCTCCGGCACACCCGGCCGCCTTCGACGGCGGGTCGAGCCGGGACCGTCCACGATCACAGGTCCATGTCCGACAGCCGCACAGCTGCGACCGATGATGCGGATTCCGGATTGCGGCTTCGCTTCAGCGCTAGTCCGATACGCTTTTTCATGGCGGAGCTGAGGTGCCGGCTTTGCTTCAGGGTTCCAGCGGGCGAACAGGTGGAGTTCCCATGAGCGAGGCATTCTCCGCGGACTAGGGTGCGCGCCGGGCCGCCGTCGGCCGGCGGCGGCCAGCGTGCCACCTCACTTGATCGTCCGTCCCGGTGTGCATGCCGCCCGGACCCGCAGCGACGATCTTCTCACCTGGACAACCTTCCGGACTTTTCACGCGGTCCCCACTGCCGCTCGAGCCGGCGCCTGGCCGGCGAGCGCGGGGGCTCGTCATGGGCACCACGGCGACGCAGCGCACCGATGAGCGCGCCGATGGCGTCCGGACCTCCTGCAGAACACACGCCACCGCACCCGCGGCGCTCCGTGCTGCCCGCAGGACGCCGATGAACCGACGCATCGAGGAGGAGACATGCCACGGACGAAAAAGAACACCGAGAGCGCCAACCACGCCGTCGCCGTCGAGGAGCGCATCTGCAACCTGGTGCCCTCCCGGGGCACGACCGCCGACTGGACGCTCGGGGATGCGATGGCGGTCGGCGCGTTGACGTCCGTGTCGCTGCCCAGCAGCGTCGACCTGCGTGCGCCGTGGTGGGAGGTCGGCGACCAGGGCGGCACGGGATCCTGCGTGGGCTGGGCCACGGGCGACGGTCTGATGCGCTACCACCTGGTGAAGGCCGGCCTGATGCGGGAGGACCAGCACATCTCGCCGCGATACGTCTGGATGGGGTCGAAGGAGACCGACGAGTTCACGACCCGGCCGGAGTCCTTCATCGAGCGTTCCGGCACCTCGCTGAAGGCGGCGGTCGACCTGTGCCGCAAACACGGCGTGGTGACGACCGACCTGCTGCCCTTCTCGCTGGAGGACAGCCTCTACGCCGGACCGGAGAACGCGTTCTGGGCCGCGGCGGCTCAGCTGCGCGCGACGTCGTACTTCAACATCGGCCTGGATCTCGACCGGTGGAAGGTGGCGGTCGCGCAGGACCAGCCGGTGCTGGTGGGGCTGGTCGTGGACCGCACGTGGCGCGATGCCACGCAGACCGGCGGCGAGCTCGACGAGTTCGATGTGGGCAGCGCGGGCGGCGGGCACGCGGTGTGCGCCGTCGGTTACCGCAGCGACGGCCGGATCATCCTGCGCAACAGCTGGGGCACCGGCTGGGGCGACCAGGGGTTCGCCTACGCGTCGCCCGAGTACGTCAACGCGGCGTTCTTCCCCGAGGCGTACGTGGTCACGGTCCGGTGACCGCCGTTCACGGCCGCTGCAGGCACAGAGACGTTCCCACCGGAGGAGGAGGCCCCTCATGGCAGAGCGCTTGACGCGCTCGCTCGGCACCGGCCGCCTGCGGCCGAGGCCGGCGAGACCCCTGCCGAGGCAGTCACCGCGGAGCGGCTGCGACCACGCGAGGGCGCCGCCGGCGTCCGGGCCCGGCGCGGGCCCGAGCGCGAGACGGAGCAGGACCGGGAAGACCGACGACGCTGTGGGGGGTTCACATGGCACAACTGCAGAAATTCCATTACCACGTCGCCGAGGACCGGCAGGTCGGTCCGGGCGCGATGGCGCGCTCGCCGCAGTCGTTCGGCGCCGAGCGCGTAGGCGGGCACGAACCCGCCGGCCGGGCGGGACCGGCCGCGCCGTCGTTCACCAGCGACGAGGCGGCGGCGCGATACTTCCTCGACGAGCTGCTGCAACGCGACGACCGGGCCGCTCTGCGCGCCGTCGTCGAGCCGGATCGCCCGCAGCGGGTGCCCGGCCTGGTGGTCGAGAGCGAGCGCGACCTGAAGCCGCTGGGCACGCACCAGGTTCGCTTCACGCAGACGTACCACCACATTCCGATCTTCGGGTCGGCGGCGGTCGTCGAGCTGACGCCCGCGCGGGAACTGGTCAGCGTGTCCGCGGAGCTGGACGAGGTGTCCGGTGTCGACCCCATCGAGACTCTCGGCCGCAGGCAGGCGCTGGAGCGGGTGGCGCGCTACACCGGCGCGACGTTCCCGCCGGACACCGGGGCGGACGGCCGGCTGATGTTCTACAAGGATCCCGAGGACGCCGTCTGGCATCTCGCGTGGTTCCTGCCGGCGCTGCCGGCCGAACCGCCGGCCACGCCGAGCGGCCGCGGGCACGGCCCGGGCGTCAACGGCCGGCGCGAGAGCGAGCTTCCCGCGGTCGAGGGCCACGGGTTCGGCCGGCGGCCGGTGCCGGCGAGCTACAACTTCCTCGTCGACGCGCACGACGGCGAGATCCTGTTCGCCTACAGCGCCGTGCCCACCGCCCTGGCCACGCCCGCCCGATGCACGGGGACCGACGAGGACGAGGTCGAGCAGTCGTTCCTGGGCAGGCTGACCGGCGCGGGCGGCACCGAGGTGGTGCTCGACGACCCGCTGCGGTCGGTGCGCACCTACGACCTCGAGTTCGCCGACCTGGACACCGATCCGCCGCTGCCCGGCAGCCCCGTGCGGGCCGCCTCCAGCGATTTCGGGACCGCGAACCGGGCCGCGGTGTCCGCGCATCTGAACGCCGCGCGGGTGCAGGACTTCTACAAGGGCGTCCTGCAGCGCAACGGCATCGACGACCTCGGCATGGCGCTGGTCTCGCTGGTCAACGCGACGGCGGCCAGCATGGAGACGCCGCCGACGCTGCTCAACGCGTTCTGGTGGCAGCAGCGGATGTGGTACGGCCAGATCAAGCGCGACGGCCGGCTGGTGAGCCTGTCGCGCTACCTGGACGTCATCGCGCACGAGCTGACCCACGGCGTGATCGAGTCGACGTCCAACCTGGTGTACGCGACGCAGTCCGGCGCGCTCAACGAGTCGTTCGCCGACGTCGCCGGGGTCATCATCAACAACTGGTACAACGCGCCGGACCGTGCCGACGTGCGCACCTGGACCTGGGAGATCGGCCCCGGCCTGCGGACGGACGGGCGGCCGCTGCGCGACTTCGCCAATCCGGAAAGGCTCGGGCATCCGGCGCACATGAAGGACTTCGTCCAGCTGAGCCCGGGCGAGCAGCCGCACTCCGGCAACGACAACGGCTGGGTGCACTACAACAGCAACATCCACAACAAGGCGGTGCACAACCTGCTGACGATGAGCAACGGCGACGGTGCACCGGTGTTCACCGTCGAGGACGTCACGATCCTGACCTACCTGGGCATGGCCCGGCTCACCCCGCTGGCCACCTTCACGGCCGCGCTGGAGGCGGTCGTCGACGTGGCCCGCACCTACTTCGGCGGCGACGCCGCACGCGACGCCAAGATCGCGGCGATCCGCGAGGCGTACCGGCTCGTCGGCATCGGCTGACGGGTTCCGCAACCACCCGTAAGGAGCGCATCATGTCACTTCTGAGCACGCTGTCCAAGGATGCCGCGGCAGCGCCGACGATGACCGGCGGCACCGCAATGCTGCAGTCCGGTCCGCTCGACCCCGCCGCGGAGAGCACGGCCGGCGCGGGCGCCGACGTCCGCGCCGGGCAGGACATGTACTTCTTCACCTCGATCGAGGACTTCCCCGACGACATCGGCGATCTGTCGCTGACACACGACGACGTGCAGGGCTTCTACGAAGCCACCGCGCACATCACCCCGCCCAACGGCTGGTACCGCGACGGCGAGGTGGGGCAGTGGATCTACGAGGAGACCTACGACAACCACCTCGACGAGTACGGCTTCGACGCCGCGCGGGTGGTCTACCACTCGGGGCACGGCTCGATGGACGACGCCGGTGTGTTCTGGCTGCCGGTCGGCAACGACTGGGGCGGTGACTTCTGGACGTCCTCCAACGACATGCGGCTGGGCAACGAGCACGCCCGCTACGTGTTCTGGTCGACGTGCCAGTCGCTGCGGGTCAAGGACGGCCATGATCCGATCCGAACGTGGTCGGTTGCCAACCTCGGCCTGCGCATGATCTTCGGGTACGAGACGATCAGCTATGACAACGGCAACTACGGCAGGTTCTTCTTCGAGGAGTACAACCTCGGCAAGTCGTTCTCCACGGCGTTCCTGGACGCCTCCTGGCGGATCAGCACGTCCCAGGAGCCGTCGGTGGTGGCGTGCGGTGCCACCCAGGCCGAGGCCCAGGACCGCCTGTTCAACGAATGGCAGTTCCACGGCGACCGCGCCGACACCACCTGGTGGTGGTGGCGCTGGTACGACGCCGCCCGTGCCCGTGCCCGCAACCTGCTGATCCCGGAGGGCGCCCGCTCGGCGAAGCTCGCGCCGGCCGTCGTCTCCCGCCCGGAGTTCGCCGCCTTCGCGGCACGGTTCGACGTGGGCCTGCCCGGCGACATGGACGAGACCGCCATGCGCCGCGGCATCATGCTGAGCGGCAACGGCGGCACCAGGATCGCGCTCGGCCGCAACGGCTCACGTGAGGTCCGGCTGGCCCAGCCCGCCGACACGCGCCGGCAGATCAGCGCCGACCAGGCGATCGCCGCCGCCCAGCAGGCGATCGAGCAGTACCGGCTCGCCCAGGACGTCGACCTGATCCTCGACCACGTCCGCTACGACCGGCACGCCGGGGCGAGCGCCGACGAGCGGGCCGAGGCCGCGGTCCGCGAGGTCACGGTGAGTTTCGTGCAGGTCATCGACGGCGTCCCGGTGGTGAGCCCGGACAGCGGCCGGGTGCACGTCCGGGTCGACAACGACGGCACGGTGACCGGCATCATGGACTCCACCCGGCAGGTGCAGGAGGTCCGTGACCGCGCCGTCGTGCCGCCGCCGCCGGACACGCGCCGGTCCCGTGGGCCGCAGGCGGGCCCGGCCAGCGCCCCGAGCGAGAACGGCGTGACCGGCGGGATGGTCACCGGCGTCGCCGCCGTCGACGCGGCGCTCGACGCCGCGCTGCAGCGCCGGCTGCGCCGGATCGCCGCCGGCGGGCGCGTCGCCAGCGGGGTGCGCGCCGTGCCGAACACGACCGAGGTCGGTTATGCGATGCGCGACGGCGACGCCGTGCTCGTCGCCCGCCGCGAGGTCGAGATCGACTTCGGGCACGGCCTGGCCAAGCGGTACGCGATCGAGGAGCCGATCGTCGGCTGACCGCGCCACCGACGAGGCGGCCCCCGGCTGACCGGCCGGGGGCCGCCCGGTGGGGCCGTGTCCCGCGCGTTCGGTTCGGGCCGGTCGGCGGTGGCACGTCACGCCGGAGGGGACTCCTCGCGGACGAGGCTCACCTCGCCGTCGCGCTCGGGTCCGCGTACGTTGTCCAGGACCTTCTTTCCCTGGTTGTCGACCAGCCGGGTGACGCTCTCCTGCGCCACGCCGAAGATGATCGCCCAGGCGACGATCTGCGCGGAGCTGTCCAGGTTCGACAGGCCGGGCACGAAGCCGCCGTGGATGAGGACCAGACCCATGAGCGCGGCCAGGGCACCGACCGGCAGCCGGAGCAGCACCAGCATCAGCGGCACCCAGTACGGCGTCGAGGTGCCCTGGATCCCGCGCAGCGACACCGCGGCGGCCAGGGCGGCCGCCCCGGCCCCGAAGGCCTCCACGAGCAGCACGTCCTTGCCGCTGGGCTGGCCCGAGATCGGGCACACCAGCGATCCGTCGTCCTGGGGGGTGAAGCAGAGTTTCGAGGCGATGGGTCCGGGGTCCTTGAACCCCCACACGATGAACAACACCGCGATGGCCGCCGTCACCAGGATCGACGCCAGCAGGATGTTGCGGAAGCTGCGCGCCTGCGCCCGCTCCTGCTCCTCGGCCACCTGGGAGGCCAGCAGCACCGACACCGCCAGCTCCCGCATGTCCTCGGTGACTTTGTAGCCGTTGTCGCCCAGCCGTTCCTCCAGCGCCCGCAGGCGCTGGTCGGTGGGCTTCAGGTGCTGCCGGCCGGTCTCGACCAGGAACGGCCCCAGCTCGGCCAGCTCGTCGGCCGGGGCCAGGCGCAGGATCTTTATCTCGGCCCGGTGGATGTTGGCGAACGCCCGGTCGATGTCGGAGCCGGCGAGGTCGGGCCAGAGGAATCGCCTCTTGTTCGCCGCGTCCCGGGCGGCCCGCAGGTGGGTGTCCGCCTTGTCGGCGATCTGCTGCTGCGCCGGGGTGAGCCCGCGCGACTTGATCGTGTTGAGCTGGGCCTGCAGCTCGGCCACGTACGCGCTGGTGCGCTGCCACCACGACGAAGCCCGGTGGGAGCCGGCGACATCCCGGTCGCTGTCGATGAAGACCTTAGGCCTCACGATGAACCCCCTCGGCGAGCACCCGGCGTCTGGACCAGAAGGCGGTCTGGAAGCGGCGCACGCGGCCGTAGTGTTCGGCCCGCTCCACCAGGTAGGCCGTGCACTCGCCATCACGCGCCGACTCGTAGCGGCCGATGGTCTCGGCGGCCGCCGCCGGCCGATCCAGCAGGCGGCCGGCCGTCTCCGCGGCGGCTTCGGCGGTCCGCAGCGCCCTGGACACGCCGGTGCCGGAGACCGGATCCACCGCCAGCGCCGCATCGCCGACCGCGAGCCAGGGACGCACGTCCGCGCCCCGGCGCAGGCGGTGGCTTCCCGCCGGGTGCACCCGCGGGGCGGCCCCCGCCGGGACGGGGCCGACCCGACCGGCGGTCAGCGGCGCGGCACCCAGGGTGCGGTGCCACGGTCCGCTTCTGCCGAGGCCGGCGCGCCGGCACGTGTCCACGTCGGTCATCAGCACGCTCACCAGCCGGTCGCCCGGCAGCGGCGCCGTGTACCACCAGCCGTCGCCGACCGCCTCCACCAGCAGGTACCGCTCAGCGGAGACGTCGATGCCGGCCAGCACCACGGCCACGGCGACCAGGTGGTCGAATCGGGCGCGGTGCGCGCCCAGCCCGCGGCCGGGGCCGCCCTGGCGCCCGGTGGCGTCGACCAGGACCCGGCCACCCACCCGGTGGCCGCCCGCGCAGGCGACCTCCCAGACGGTGCCGTCGTAGCGGCAGCCCGTGACGGACGCACCGGGCACCACGTGCGCGCCGGCGTCGGCGGCCGCGGCCGCGAGCATCCGGTCGAAGGCCGTGCGGTCGACGTGCCAGCCGCTGTGGTATCCACTGACCAGGTGCGAATGATCGGCCGGGTCCGGCCGGCTCCACGCGCTGCGCGTGCCCCAGGACGGCAGCGGGTCCAGCGCACCGAACCGGTCCCACACGCCCAGGCGGCGCAGCAGCGGCTGCACGGTCGGGGCCAGGGTCTCCCCCAGGCGGGGCCGGTCGAAGCGGCTCCGCTCCAGCAGCGCCACCGATCGTCCCGCCGCGGCCAGCAGCAGTGCCGTCGCCGCGCCGGCGGGGCCACCGCCGGCGACGACGACGTCGTAAGCCGCGGGCACGCTCAGCCCTGCCCGGCCGAGCCGCAGACGCACCCCTGCTCGGAGGCCCGGCCGCCGAGGACGCCGGGGCGATCCGCACCGTGCCAGACGGCCGGGGTCAGGGTGCGCTCCCGGGTGAACGGCCGGCCCGACCGGGTGCGCCCGCGGGCACGGACCCGCACCCGGTACACACCCGGCAGCCCGGTCGCGAACCGGGCGGCGAACGCGCCCTGCCCGGTGTCGGCGAGCTCCACCGACCAGCCCGCCCCGACCGGCGGGGTGATCTCCGCCCAGACCGACGCCTCGCCGCGCAGCGGCAGCCCCGACAGGGTCAGCGTGGCGCGCAGCAGGACGTCGGCGCCCGGCTCGTAGGACAGCTGCTGTACGTAGGCGCGCAGCGACGCGTTCGAGTACGCGTGCACGACCAGCCCGTACGCGACGCCGTCCGCGAGCCGTCCGGGCTGGTCCGCGCCGGCCGCCGCCGGACCGGCCGGGCCGCCCGGCGCGGAGACGACGGCGAAGGCCCGCTCCAGCTCCAGCGGCCGCCGGCCCGCCCGGGGCTGGTCGGTCACCCGCCGGCCACGCGTCACCGAGCGGTCGACACCGTCGGCGTCGTCGGTCGGCCCGAGGCGCGGCGGGCCGAGCCGGACCACCGCGTGCCACGTGCCGGCCTGGTCGAAGCGCTGCGGCCGCAGCTGCACGGGCAGCGCGATGCGGTAGTACGCCACGCCCTGTCCGATCTCGAACCGCATCGCCGGCTCGGCCCGCGCCCGCCAAGGCTCCAGCAGCAGGCCGTTGGGGGTCTGCAGCCGGAAGTCGACGGCGTCGGGCCGGTCGGTCAGCACCATCACGTCCATACCCGTATCGGCGTCGCTGAGCTGGAACGGGATGCGGTGCATGAGGTCGGGACGCAGCTCGTCCGCGCAGTCGAGGACGACCTCCGCGTCGTTGACGCCCGCGAGGACCTGCAGGAGGTACTTCTGCGGCAGGAACCGGTCACCGCCGTCGACGTCGCCGGTGACCAGCAGAAACCCGCCGTTGTTGGCGGACAGCGCCTGCAGCGCCGGCAGGTCGAAGTCGGACGGGCGGCCGAGGCCCACGGCATAGGTCCGCTCGCTGCGGCCGGCGCCCGCGGCGATGGTGCGCGGCTGGGGCCGCCCGCCGTCGGCGAGCACGACCAGCGTCTTCTGGTCGTACGCCGACGCCGTGTCGACCAGGCCGCGCCCGTGGCGGGAACCGCCGTCGGCGAGGGCGGCGTGCGGGCCGGGCCCGTCGTCGTCGATCGCCGCGTGGACGGCGTTGCGGCTGACGTCGGACGGGCCGCCTGCCCCGAGCCGCAGCACCGGCTGCGGCGGCGTGAGGTCCCCGTCGAGGCGGACGACCGCGACGCCGTCGCCCTCGGCCGCCAGGTCGGCGAACACCCCGGCCGCCTGCCGCTGCGCGGCCTGCACGGCCGTGGCGCCGCGGCCGTCGTCGCTCACAGCGGCGGGGCGGTCGAGAAGCAGCGCGGTCGCGGTGGTGCGGCGGGCGACGGTGTTCGCCTCGACGGTCACCCGCCACGTCTGCCCGGACACGGGTTCGCGCACGGTGAGGGTCTGCGGCACGATGGCCGACGGTGCGGCACCGGTGCGGTAGACGAGCCACAGCCGGGCGGTCGCCACCGCGCCCGGCGTCGTGGGGCCCACCGTGACCGAGGATTCGACGGCGACGAGCTGGGGATCGCCCGGCGCGCCGCCGGGGGCGTACTCCAGGGTGACCGCGGACCGTGGGGCGAGCACCTCGAAGGCGATCGCCAGCGACGTCTCCCGGACCATGCCCATCGGCCCCTGCGGCACGTCGGTGAACCGCAGGTGCGGCGTCAGCAGGGTCACCGTCGCCTCTTCGCAGTGATCCACCTCGACGTGCTCGTCGCCCTGCCGCACGACGAACCCCAGCGTGTGCCACCGGGCCACCATCTCGTCCATGCTGGTCACGTCGCGGTCCCAGCGTGCGGTGACACCGCTCTTCTGCACGGTCACGTCGTTGGGGCGCGGCACCGGCCACCAGTTGTCGCCGCAGGCGCTGAAGTCGGCCTGCCACGGCAGCGCCATCGCGCCGCTGATGGTCCCGGGTGCGACGGACGGCGCCAGGCGGAAGGGCGCGACGTAGGGCGCCTCGATCACGGGCCGGTCCCCCGCGGCCAGCCCGCCGGCTTCGATGCCCGGGAAGAACGCGCCGCCGACACATGCCTCCAGCGCGGCCCGGTCCAGGCCGTCCGGGCTCACCTGCGCCTGCGGAGTCGGCGTGCCCGACCAGTCGGCCGTGTAGGCACCGGTCCGCCACCGCTGGACGTGTGCCTGCTGGGTCGCGGTCAGCACCGAGTCCACACCGGAGAGCGCGGGCATGTCCCCCGCCGGGCGCAGCCGGTCGGCGATGGCGTCCACCAGCGGCTGGGCGGTGACCGGATCCGGCCACGAGTGCGCCCCGAACACGCCCTCCACCCAGCGCGTCTGCCGCGTCCGCTGCAGGATGGGGTGGATGTCGCGGGTGTACGACGTGGTCGCCGGAGCCGGCACCAGGCTCAGGTCGATCATGTGCTGCAGGACCCGGTCGTACAGGGTGATGACGCTGTCCTGGTGGGGGGCGAACTTCGGCGGCGCGACGACCACCCAGGCGCCGGCCACCGCCGGGGTCTCGCCGCTGCCGCGCAGGGTGACGACGGCTGTGACGGGTCCGTCGGCGACGTCGTCGTACCAGCCGGGGTTGGCCCAGAAGTCGACCATCAGGTTGCCGGCCGGCGAGCCCGCGGCACCATGCCCGCCGAGCACCAGCAGCCGTCCGGTGTCGTCGGTGCGCGCCTCACCGAGCGGCACGCTCACCGGCGCCTGGCCCGCGAACCGGATGACGCCGCCGTCGAACGTCTGCCGCTGGTCCGGGCCCGACAGTGTGCGCGGGCCCGGGTCGATGGTCAGGTCGGCCGCCGGTTCGCCGTTGCCCCGGCCCGGGTGGGCGGCCTTGGCGTTGACGACGTGGACCGTCCAGGTGATGTCGGCTTCGGCGTCGGTGACCTCGTGGAAGGTGCCGTCGTCGTGGTGGGCGTAGATGCGGAAGCGTGCCGCCTGCCGTTTGATCCGGCACTGGGCGTCCTTGAAACCACCCGGCGGTTCGGGCAGCTCACCCACCCTCTCCGGACCGACGAAGAACTCGTCGGGACTGTTGCCCACCCGCGCGATGCCGATCGCGGGATGGATGCGGTAGGTCGTGGCCAAGGAGCGCCCTCCTATTGTACGTATATCGCCTGCTTTATACGTATACGGGATAAGTCGGCGCCGCGGGTGTCACCACAGCGAACTCACCAGGGCAAACTTCGCCGCCACGCACGCCGGCCACGGAACCCGGACGTCCCACTGCCGGTCGTGGGACGGTCGTGACCGGACCGCGGTGGGATTCCGGCTCCGCCGAGCCGCGCCGGCCGACCCACGTACCGCGCGCAGACGCCGTACGCAGGCAGTATCGCGCTCCTATGCTGATTTCATGATCGGTGCACAGCCGGAGCGGGAGCTGCGCCTGGCGCTGGTCCTCAACGGCGGAGTGAGCCTGGCCGTGTGGATGGCGGGCGTCGCCTACGAGATCGACCTGCTCCGGCGGGCCTCGACGCAGCAGGCCCCGGCGCTCGCCGACGACCCGGTCGCGCACCGGTGGTGGACGCTGTGCCATCCGCAGCAGGGGGCCCACCGCCGGGTGGTCGTCGACGTCATCGCGGGCACCAGTGCGGGCGGCATCAACGGCACCCTGCTGGCCGCCGCCGTCGCCCGCGGCGCCACCCTGGACCCGGTCGGCTTCGACGCGACATCGGCCAGGTCGAGGCGCTGGCTGCGGGAGGTGTGGACCGACCGCGCCTGCCTCGAACGGGGCAAGCTCCTGCCCGACGGTCCCGGCCCACGATCGGTGCTCGACGGCGACTACTTCAGCGAGACCATCCGGTCCGTGCTCACCCAGGTCGACGGAGACGGCGCCGCGGGGCAGCCGGTCACCCTGTTCGTCACCGCCACGAGCATGGGCCGCAGCGAGCGCAGCTTCCTCGACTCCCACGGCCAGGCGTTCACGGTCGCCGATCACCGGCGGCTGTACCAGTTCGAACACGCGCCGAGAAGGATCGAGTACCGCGCGCCCACCGCCACTGCCGACCTGGCCGACCGGCTCGACGACTGCTTCCGCACGTCGCAGCGCGACGACTTCGCGCAGACCAACGCCGAGCAGCTGGCCCGCGCAGCGCGCGCCTCGGCCTCGTTCCCGGTCGCGTTCGCGCCCGTGCCCGTCACGCCCGGCCTGCACGCACAGCAGTCGTCGGGTACGCCGGACCTCGGCTGCGCCGGGCCGCTGCTCGACGGCGGGATCCTGGACAACTCCCCGTTCGCGCCCGTGCTCAAGGCGGTCGCCTACCAGCCGCTGGACTCCCCCGCCGACCGGCTCGTGGTCTACGTGGTGCCGTCCAACGGCAGCGACACGCCCGAGGACCCCGGCCCCGGCGCGGAGCCCACCCTGCGGCAGGTCGTCGGATCGACCATGAGCTTCCCCCGGGAGGCCGACTTCCGGCTGGACGTCGACAGCATCGCGGACCTGATGGTGGCCTCGAACGCCGCCTGGGAGGAGGCCCAGTCGCTGTACACGACGCTGCTGTCGAACCCGGCCGAGCGCAAGGACTTCGCCGATCTGGCGCGCCGCCTGGTGCCGGTCTACCGCCGGGGCCGCGCGGCCGGGGGTGTGTGCGAGGCGCAGAGCCTGGCCCGCCCGGGGCCCAGCACGGCGCTGACGGCCGCGCCCGCGCTCGGCACGGCCGAGGTCGAGGCCGTGCTCGCCGCCGCTCCACGCTGGATCCCGCCGGAGAGCCAGGAACACCGTGCCCTCGGCGACCCGGCGGCCACCCAGCCCTGGCAGTGGGGCATCACCGCGGCGCACCGCGGGATCCGGCTCATGCTGTCCGGACTCCGCGCCGAACTCGACGACGAGCCGACACCCGACCTGCAGGCGTCGGTGGCGCACGTCGACGAGCAGCTGCGGCGGGTGCTCGCCGTGCGCGACGAGCTCGAGCGCAGGCTCGCCGGTGCCATACCTCCCCCGCACAGTGGTCCGGCCGCGGTCGCGGCCGCCGTCAACACCCAGCTGACGAACCTTCGCATTCCCGAGGTGCTGGGACAGGTGGTCGTCGCGGCGGCACGGCGGGTCGCCTGCGTGTACGGCCTGACCCCGGAAGCCGTGCTCGAATGCGTGCTGACCGTCGAGCTGCTGGCCTGCAGTCTCCATGCGAGGGTCGCCGGCGGCCGCCCCGCGCCGTTCCGGCTGCTGCGCCTGGGGCCGGACGTGGCGGTCCCCGTGCTCCGCGACGACGAGGCCGGGGAGCTGGCCAGGCGGCTCGGCGCGCTGAAGCTGTACGGCACCCAGGTCAACCACTTCGCCGCGTTCGGCCTCCCGCAGTGGCGCGACTGGGACTGGCTCTGCGGCAGGCTCGACGCGGTGGCCCATCTCGGCGCGGCGTTGGGCGCGTCACCCGACTGGGTCAAGGACACCCAGGCCGCCGTGCTCGCCGCGGAGGGATCCGACCCCGCCGACTACGCCCGGCGGATGGCCGCCATGCGCGGGCTGGACGGCGGCAGGCTGCACCGGGCGATGATCGATGATGAGCGCGGCGGGCAGAGCCTGTTCGACCTCGGCCGGCGCCTGGTCCAGGTGACCGCGTCCGCCGCCGGTGACTCCTCTGCCCCGGCCCGCTGGCTCAGGGTCCTGCTCGACCCGTGTCCCCCGACCGGCCAGGCGGGCCCCGAGCAGCCGCTGCTGCGCTGGCTGACCCACCCCGCCAGGGCCAACGCATGGGCACGGCTGGCATCGCGGCACGCGGTCCTGCCCGAACCGGCGGTGCCCCGCGTACTCGACCTGAGGGTGCTGGCAACCGCTGTCGCCACCGCCACGGCACTGGCGCTGTTCGCCGTCTGGGGCGTCAGCGTCGCCGCAGGCGCGAGCATGGGCGGCGCCCTGGCCGCCGCCGCGGGAGTCCTCATCGGCGTCGTCGCGGCCCTGATCGCCGGTGCCGGCACCGCTCTCGTGCTCACCAGCGCCACTGGCGGCCGCCGCCCCCGACGGTGGAGCCGGGGCATCGGCGGCGCGCTGGCGTCGATCGCCGCCGCCGGCTGCCTGGTCGCCTGGTGCCGGACCGCGCAGGCACCCGGGCCCCACACCGCGGTGGCCGCCGCAGGCACCGTCGTCATCTGCTTCGGGCTCCTGCTACTGGGCGGTGCGGCAGGCATTCACCGGCTGCGCCGTGCACTCGGCCGGTTCATCCGCGCGGGCGATGGAGAAAAGTAACCCGCCCACCGCATTGCGCGCCGTCGGTCAAAGGCACGCAGCACGGGTGACCGTATCCACTGTGCTTGCTCCCGCAGGGCGCCCGAAAAGCGAACCAACAGCAACGAAACCGCAGCCTGGACTGATAGAGTTGAAGCCGGGTCAGCGGGCTGATCACCCGAAAACTGGCAGGTGAAGGACACAGCTTCATCCAGGAAACAATGCCGACGGTAAACATATCCTGACCCGAAATCAGCTATCGACAGCCGCGCAGGCTCTTCTGTATCCGGACGCTGGAATCCGACGGTCGAATTTGCCTCCGTCACGAAGAACATGGGCAAAGCCGCCCCATGCCACCGTCCTGGCCCACCTGCCGCAGATGCGATTCGCCAGTCACGTTCGTGAACCGGTGTCCGGCAACCCTTTTCCGACGAAGCCACCCGAGGAGTAACCATGTCTGTCTCGACGCCTCAGGACCAACTGGTCGACCCGACCGGCGCCACCGACCGGAAGAACGTCCAGTCCGCCGTGGTCGAAGAACGCACGCTGGAACTTCGCACCGGCGACATCGATGGCGTGCAGCACATCTGGACGCGGCTGACCAACGCGAAACCAAACGACGTGATCTGGATCGAGCGCACCACCGACGGCGGCGACACCTGGCGGCCGTTCGGCAAGCGCACGATCACGCCCGGCGGGCGCAACTACACCGACGCCATGCGCACGCACCCGAGCGACCAGGTGAAGATGCGGGCCCACACGGACCTCAAGAACGGCGGCGCATACCAGACCAAACCATTCTGATCGGCTCGCCAGGACCGGTGCCCCACCGAGGTCCGTGGTGGCACCGGGCCCGATCCGCCCCGGGCGATCCGGAGCGGATCGGGCCACCCGGCAGGACGTCGCCGGGTCAGCCCGGGCGTACGCGGCGCGGTGAGTCGGTGTGACAGGCGGACGTGTCGATCAGGAGGGTTGGCTGATGACGAGCCTGGCGGAGATGCGGTTGGAGGGTGGCGGCTGGATCCTGGTCGAGGCCCCGGAGGTGGCCGGTGGGCCGGTGAAGGCGGGGCGGGTCGGCGATGCGATCCGCGAGTTGCCGGCGAGTCTGCAGACGGCGTTGGCGCCGGTGACGGAAGCGGCCAGGGCCGTGTTGGAGCAGCTGCGCAAGGCAGGACCGGCCGAGGTCCAGGTGGAGTTCGGGGTCGACCTCGCCATGCAGGCCGGAGCGGTGATCACCAAGAGCGAGACGGCCTGTCACCTGAGGGTGCGGCTGACCTGGCAGAACAACGACACCGACCAGAGCGCCGGCTGAGGCGGGCGGCCATGGAGGAGATGGTGGTGACGGCTCCCGGCGACGGATCAGGTCCGGGGCGCGCCGGCGCGGTCGCGCAGGTCCTCGACGCCGACGGTGTGGTGGCCGGGGCCGGGTTCCTGGTCGGCGCCGGGCTGCTGGTCACCTGCGCGCATGTGGTGGTCGCTGCCGGAGGCGGCCCGGGTGAGCGGCTGTGGCTGGCCTTCCCCCATGCGGACGGCGCGCCCCGGGTGGCCGGGCAGGTGCTGGCCCGATCATGGCGGGCGCCGGAGGCCGAGGACGTCGCGGTGGTGCAGCTGGACAGCATGCCCGCGGGCGTCGCGGTGCCGGGACTGGGCACCGCGGCGGGATGTCGGGGGCGCCGGGTGTCCTCGTTCGGGTTCCCTGCCCAGGCCCCGCCCGGCGGCCATTACGGCTATGGGATGGCCGGAGACCTGCTTTCGCATACGGGCGCCGGTGAGCTCCTGCAGTTGACCGACGCCAATGACCTGACGACCGGGTTCAGCGGCGGGCCGGTGATCGACGAGGTCACCGGTCTCGTGATCGGCATGATCACCGCGATCAGCCCGGCGGACACCCATCTACGCGGCACGGGCATCGCCTATGCCACCCCGACCCAGACCCTGCGGCGGGTCTGGCCCGACCTGGCCGAGCAGCAGGTATGCCCCTACCGAGGGCTGGAGCCGTTCACCGCCGAGCACACCGGATGGTTCCACGGCCGGACGACCGCGGTGGAGCACGTGCTGGACAGACTGGCCGGGCCACGTCGCGCGCTGCTGCTGCTGGGGCCCTCCGGCGCGGGCAAATCGTCGCTGGTGCAAGCCGGTCTGCTGCCCGCGCTGGCCGCCGGTGGGCTGCCCGGCAGCGACCGGTGGATCCCCGTGCTGGCCCGCCCCGGGCAGGATTTGGCGGCCGAACTCGACCGCGCCGGGCTGCCCGGGGTCGAAGACGGGCCGATCGCCGCGGCGGTCGAGCGCAAGCTGGCCGACCAGCCGCCCGGCACCCGGCTGCTCCTGATCATCGACCAGTTCGAGGAGCTGCTGACCCCACCGGCCGCCGGGCAACCCGACTCACCCCGTGACGTGCTCGACCGGCTCCGGGAGGCGATCGACTCGACACCCGAGCTGATCCTGGTGCTGGTCATGCGCGACGACTTCTACCCGCAGCTGGCGGCGCAGGCGCCGGAGCTGCTGGAGGCGCTGACACCGGGCCTGGTCAACGTGCCGGCCACCCTGAGCACGCAGGATCTGCACGACATCATCACCAAACCCGCCGCGGCGGTGGGACTTCGCTGCCAGGACGGGCTCGTCGAGCGCATCATCACCGATGTGCTGGCCGCCGGCCCCGACGCTTCGGCCCACCAGGCGCCGATCACCGTGCTGCCCCTGCTGGAGCTGACGCTGCAGCAGCTGTGGCAGCGCCGGCAGGACGGCTACCTGACCCATGAGGCCTACCAGCGCATCGGTGGCGTCACCGGCAGCCTGGCCACCTGGTGCGACGCGGCGATCAACCAGCTGAGCCCCGCCCAACGGCCTGCCGCGCAACGGATCCTCACGGCGCTGGTCCGCCCCGCCGACGAGGCTCACCACATCCCCGGCGTCCGGCAGCAGTGCACCCTGGACGTGCTGCGCGAGCTGGCCGGCGCGGACGGTCCCACCTCCGACGGCCGGCCCACCGGCGAAGCCGACGAGGTGCTGGCCATTCTGACCAGCCAACGGATCGTCACCACCCACGCCGTCCCCACCACCGGGCAGCCTCAAGGCGCCACCGCTCCCCCGGTCGCCGAGCTGGTCCACGACACCCTCATCCGCGACTGGCACACCCTGCGCGACTGGGTCGACAAGGATCACGACTTCCACGACTGGCTGCGCCGCGTCGACGAGAAACGCGTCTGCTGGGCCGGTCACCAGAACCCCGACGACCTGCTGCACGGCACCGACCTGGCCGAAGGCCTCGACTGGGCCAAGCAGCGCCGGCTACCCCGCGACGTCGCCGTCTTCCTGACCGCCAGCCATGACCGCCAGCAAGCCGGACACCGGCGTGCCAGGCGTCTGAACATCATCCTGGCCACCCTGCTCGTCGTCGCCCTCACCACCACCGGGGTAGCCGCGTGGCTGCGGCAGGCCGCTGTCACCGCACAGCGCGAGGCCCAGTCCCGCCAGCTCGCCGCACAGTCCACCACCCTCATCGACGCCAACTCCGACCTGGCCTCGCTGCTGGCCGTCCTGGCCTACCGGACCAGCCCCACCACCGAGGCCATAGCCAGCCTCTATGCCGCCGCGGCGCTGCCTCTCCGGCGCCGCCTGAGCCACACCAGCAGCGTGTGGTCGGTGGCGTTCAGTCCGGACGGAGACACCCTGGCCACCGGCAGCGGCGACCGCACGGTGCGGTTGTGGGACCCGGACACCGAGCAGCCCCACACCACCCTGACCGGTCACACCGGCGGCGTGTTGTCGGTTGCGTACAGCCCGGACGGGCGCACCCTGGCCACGGCCAGCGACGACCGCACGGTGCGGCTGTGG
>NZ_JBFAOU010000136.1:0-22018 GCF_040675365.1 Catellatospora sp. NPDC049609
GGCCCCGGCGGCGTCGCTCGCCCCGCCCGCCCACGCGCCCGCGTGCACGGCGACGGTCTTGCGCTTGACCGCCGCCTCGACGGCCAGCGGCTGCAGCAGCCATCGGCCGTCCCAGCGCAGCAGGCCGAGGCAGGCGGTCGACGCGGCGACCAGCGCGGGCGTCAGCGGCCCCGCGCCGTGCATCCGCTCGGCGTCCACCTCGACAGAAAGGCCGGGCAGGGTGAGCGTCACGACGTCGTCCTGCGCCGCGGCGGCGTACCCCTCGATGAGCACCGGCTCGGCGAGCCGGACCGGGTGCCGCTCCAGCGGCGGGACCGGGGCGGCGGTCGCGACCGCGAGCTGCACCCGGGCGGTGGCGAACGCGTCCGCGGGCTCCCCCGCCTTCGCGCACGCGTCGGACCAGACCAGGTCCCCGCCCGCGGTGACCGGCATGTCGGTCAGCTCCATCGCCCGCTGCTCCGAGTACGCCCCCAGCAGCGCGTTGTGCCCACGCAGCAGCTGCCACACGCCCGGCCCGACCAGCGTGTCGACCTTCGGCGCGGACACGCTCGCCCGCACCAGGCGCGGCCCGGCGGCGGTCTCCAGCACCGCGTGCACCTGCGCCTGCACCGCCGTCGGGTGCTCGTGCAGGTCGACGCCGAGCGGCAGCAGCCGCCCCGACACCGTGCCCACCGGCGCCGGGGCGAGCGCGCCCGGCTGCGCCAGCAGCACCGCCCGCGCCCACAGGTCGGCCCAGCGGCGCACCGGCACCCGCGGCATCGTCGCCCCCGGGCACCAGGCCCGCAGCTCGCCCGCGAACCCGTCGAGCAGCGCGCCCAGGCGGCGCAGCCGCGGCTCGGCCAGCAGCGCCGCCACGGCCTGGTCGGCGTGCGCCACCAGGTCGTGGTCGATGCCGCGCCAGCCCGCGATCGCGAGGTCGGACAGCCACGACCGGGCCGCGGCCAGCAGGTTCTCCCCCGCCGCGTCCCGAGCCGTGCCGCCGGGCCACGGCTCGCGGGTGCGCCCCGCGGCCTCGTCGAGCCGGGCCAGCAGCGCGTCATGGGTCGCCCCGAGCAGTGCCGATCGCGCCGCGACCAGCGCCGCGACGTGCTCCTCGGCGATCGAACCGGCGACGGTCTTGTCCACCGCCTCGGCCACCCGCCCTGCCAGCGGCGTCCCCGACACCGCGTCGGCCAGCGCGTGCAGTGCCGCGACCTGCTCGGTGCCCGGCCGCAGCAGGCCCTGCACCAGCACCCCGTCGAACCCGGCCACCACGTCCGCCGCCTCGGCGGCCCCGTCCACCGGCGCGGCCAGCATGTCGAACCGCATCAGCGCACCGCCCCGCCCGCCGGGAACCACTGCATCTCCGGCAGCGGCTCGGTCGTCGCGGGCAGCTCCAGGTAGGCCAGGTGCCGCAGGAAGCGGCTGAACACCGGCGCGCCCGCCGACGGCTGGTGCCACGCGTTCACCGCGGTCATCACCTCGGCGCCGGTCGTGGCGGTCTCGGCGACGTCGGCGCGCAGGTAGCGGGCCACCCGCTGGACGCCGTACTGCAGCACGGCCTCGTCGGCCAGGGCGCGCAGGTGGTTGCAGCCGCCGGAGCGGATGCCGCCGCAGGGCCGGTTGTTGTTGGTGCTGCAGTGGAACGAGTGATCCTTGGCGGTCAGCGACGAGACGTACACCCGCTCGATGTCCGAGCCGCTCGACACCACGCCCTGCAGGCGGCCGTCGGCCAGCTCCACGAACGGCACCTTCGCCAGCTTGCGCGGCCGGGCCGGTGACAGCACCCGCGCGGTCGCGCGCGCCTCCCACGGCGGAATCTGGGCAGCGTTCACCCGCGTACACCTCCCTTGACGGTGGTTTCCACCGGCCTGGGCGGCTGCGGCGGCGCGGTGAAACTACCGTCGCGCCACGACAATTTCCATCGGGACGGTGCCGAGGTGTGCACCCTGCTAGGCTCTGGCGCTCATGACGGGCCAGATCGCCGACGAGGTGCGGCACACCGGAGTCGACTACCAGGTCGTGGCCGTGGCCGGGACGGGCCTGTTCGACCCGGCCGACCACGGACTCACCCCCGAGCCGCTGAGCACCGCCTGCTGGCGGGGCTTCCACTGCGGGTACGTGATCAAGGCCGACCGCCTCCTGCTCGACGAGGTGACCATCGGGCTGCCCGCCGAACAGCGTAAGACTGTCCTGTTCGGACGGTCATCGAAGACCGGCCGGGGCGCCCACCGCAGCGCCCCGACGTACCGCAAGCTCGCCGCGCCCATGCCGTTCACCGGCCGCCTGCTGCTCGGCGACGAGTACGTCCGCGTCGCCCACCTGCACATGGGATTCCTGCCCGCGTGGTCCTACGTCCAGGTGGTCGAGCTGACGTTCGACGGTGGTCTGCTCGCCGCCACCCGGGACCGTTCCGCCGAGGCCGCCCGGGTGCGCGAGCTGATCGGTGCGGAGCTCGCCCGGCCCGGTGCCGGCGAGCGGATCGAGGACTGGGTCCACCGGACGTTCTCCCTCGACTTCGGATACAGCCTGCCGGACAGCGGCGAGGAGCGCGGGCGCGCAGACGGGGTGTAGTCGATCACCCGGTCGGCGCCGAGCGACGCGGCCAGCGCGACGTTCCGCGTCCCGCATCTGCTCAGGCTAGGCAGCGCCGGACCGGCGCACCTCCACGTGAATCCTGAACCCGTCCCCCAAGCACCGCCGATCACCGTCGCGGCGCCGGGCGCACCGGGTCGGGGCCGAGCTCGTCCAGCGTGTAGCCGTCCGGGTAGTGCCGCGAGGGCTGCCCCGGGACGAAGAACTCCGACGCGGGCCGCAACCGCCGGACGACCGCGCCCGTACGCAGCACCACGCGGACCGCGACCCGCATCGGCAGGCTCGGTCGCGGCACGCCGAGGGCGCGGCGCACGTCCTCGTCGAGCAGCGCGTCACCGAATCCCCCGGCGAAACGGCGCAGCACCCGGGGGAACTTCGCGGCCAGCAGGTGCCGGGTCGCGTCGATGAGCCGGGTCGCCGCGGCGTCGTGGCCGAGGTTGTCCCGCTCGTAGGCGTCGAACCAGGCCTCGAACGCCTCCCACGTCGGCGGCAGGTCGCGGATGTTCATGAGACGGCCGACCTCGGTCCAGAAGTGCCAGGCGGCGGCGCGTTCGGCGGGGCGCAGCCGCCGTGGGCCGTACCGGTCGGTCCAGCGGACCGGGATGAAGATCAGCGTGCCGAGCACGTACCGGTACTCGTCGGGGGTGATGTCGTACACGCGGTGGATGCGGTTGAGCGCCGCGATGACCTGGCGGCCGCGCGGATGCGCCGGGCCGTGGTGGATCAGCTCGTAGAGCATGAGCCCGGTGTCGTCGGCGCGCTTCGCGGTCCGCTCGGTCATCTCGCCGGTGTCGGCGAGCAGCCGCGCTATCGCCGGGATCGCGAACGTCCGGTAGAAGGCCAGGTTCAGCCCGAGGCGCATGTCCGGCCCGAAGTCGCGCAGCGCGACCCGCCGGTACACCGCGTGATGGTCGGCGAGCCGCGGCGTGCCGGCGCGCTCGGCCGCCTCGACGGCGTCTGGTGACATGTCGACTCCTCCTGGCCCGCCGGACAGATCGAATCCGCGGCCCCGGGGTGGTAACCGCGGCGGGTCTGCTGGACATTCCCAGGTATGCAACCAGACGACGCGGCCGCACGCGCGCGCTTCGAGGCACTGTTCGACGCGCACTACGCGGAACTGACGCGCTTCGCCTCCCGCCGGGTGGGGGCCGACACGGCCGGGGACATCGTCTCCGGCACGTTCCTCATCGCCTGGCGCAGGCTCGCCGAGGTGCCCGACGCGCACCCCCGGGCCTGGCTCTACGCCGTCGCACGGCACGTCATCGCCAACGAGCTGCGCTCCCGCGAACGCCGGAACCGGCTGGCGGCGAAGGCGGGCGTCGCCGACGACACCGTCACCGAGGACCACGCCGGGCAGGTCGGCGAGCAGCTGCGGGTGCGGGCCGCGCTCGCCGCGCTGTCACCCGCCGACCAGGAGGTGCTGCGCCTGACCGCGTGGGACGGGCTGGACGTGGCCGAGGCGGCGATCGTCCTCGGGTGCGGCCGCACCGCACTCAAGGTCCGCCTGCACCGTGCCCGGCGCCGCTTCGCCGCCCGCCTGCGGGCCGCCGAGGACACCGACGTCTCCGCCGCGCGGCGCGGTCCACTGCCGACGATCCTTCCCGAAGGGAACCTGCGCTGATGAACGACCTCATCGACCACAGTCTCGCGCGCCTGCGCGCCGCCGATCCGGCCGTGGCGCCGCCCGACCCGCACGACCCGTACGCCCGCGCCATGCTCGACCGGGTGCTCGCCGCCGGGGACGCGCCGGTGCCGGTGCCGTCCCGGCGACGCCGCCTGCTGCCCCGGCTGGCCGGTGCGGCGGCGGTGCTGGCCGTCGGGGCGCTGGCCGTGGTCCAGCCGTGGGCCGCCGGCGACCCGGCCACGGCGTACACCGTCGACCGGCACGCGGACGGCTCGCTCACGGTGACCATCCGCGTGCCGCAGCTGAGCAACCCGGCGAAGCTGAACGCCGAGCTGGCCCGCTCCGGCACGCGGGTGGTGGTGCTGGGCATGGTGCCGGCCGACCGCTGCCCGGTCCCGCCCGCGCTCGATCCCGACTTCCAGCTCCCGGCCGACCCGTCCCCGGCGCAGCGGGACGCGCTGTTCGCGCGGATGCCCGTCCGGTACGAGCCGCGCGACGAGCAGGTCGTCATCCTCATCCAGCCGTGGAAGATCCCGGCGGCGGACACGCTCGTGCTCGGGTACGCCGTCCGGGACGGCGCGCAGGGCCGGACCACCCTGGTGTGGCCCGCCGTGGTGACCGCGATTCCGCCCTGCCTGGCGGAACCGGTCCCGGGCGCGGGGCGCTGACCAGCGCCGCACGGCTGCTGCAGGACGTCGGCGGGGAGCGCTACAGTTCCGTTCGCCGCCGGACGAGGGCCAGCAGCCGTGCGGTGAAGGGATGCCGTCCATGTCCGACCCGACCACCGAGGGCTACACCGTCTCCACCGCCGAGATCGACGGAATGGTCCGCAACCTCTGCGCGTACGCGCTCAGCGAGCCCGACCCGTTGCAGCGTTACCTCGACCTCACCCACCAGCAGGTGCTGTTCGACGGGATCATCGAGGCGATCCGGCGCGAACGGGGCCGCGCACTGGCCGACCTGATGGTGTCCGGAATGGCCGTGGAGACGGTGGCGGCAAAGACGAACCTCGCCGCGGTGCCGAAGGTGCGCAAGCTGATCACCCTGGCCGGCGAGACCGAACGGGTGAAGGCCGCCGCGGCCGCGGCCAAGCCCGCCAAGTCCGCCAAGGCGGCGAAGGCGGCGACGTCCCCGAAGCCGACCGAGCCGGAACCCGAGCCGGCCGCACCGGCCCCGGTCGAGCCGGCCCCGGTCGAGCCGGTCCCGGTCGAGCCGGTCCCGGTCACCGGCAAGCGCATGCTCACGGCCGCCGAACGCCTCGCCCTGGGCCTGCCCGCCGAAGGCCCCGTCCCCCCGCCCAGAAACCGCCAACCGGCGCCACGCCAGAGCGCGAAGCAGCCGAGATCGCTGTTCCGCGCCCGGAAGAAGTCCGACCGCGCTTCCTGACGCGTGGCGGGATGAAGATCGCGGGGTCGGGTCAGAAAGTGGAGTCTGACTGCACTTTCCGACCCGGAACGCCGATCTTCACCCCGCGCTGACGCCGGGGCGGGGGCGGTGCCGGGTCAGGACAGTTCGAGTACGTCGTACGGGTCGAGGGCGGCGGTGTAGCGGTCCGGCTGGCACGTCGCCAGGGTCGCGCCCAGGTCCTGGACGAGCGCTACGGCGTGGGCCGGGCCGTGGCCCAGGGACCGGGCCCACGCGGCGACCGCCGGGACCACGTCGGCGTGCATGGGCAGCACCTGGACCGGGCTGTCCGCGCGCCCGACGAGGTCGGTGATCAGGGCCTGCTCCTCCTTGGCGAGGCCGGGCCACAGGTCGACCAGGGCGAGGACCGGGATGCCGACCAGATCGCCGTCCTCGGCGACGGTCTGCAGCAGCTCCCCGACCGACACGGTCTCCAGCCGGGCGTAGGCGCGCACCGCCGAGGCGTCCAGCACGACGGTGATGTTCACGCAGCCTGCTGCCTGCCGCGCGCCCGCTCACGCCGCACCAGGTTCAGCCGCTCCCGCATCGCCGCCACGCCCTCGTCGGTGACGGCCCGGTCGCCGGTGTACCCGTGCTCGGCGAGCATCGCCTTGATCCGGTCGAGGCGGCGATCCTTCTCGATCAGGCCCGCCAGGTATGCCGAGGTGTTGCCCTTGCCCTTGGCGCGGGCGTAGTCGGCCAGGTCGACGGGAAGGCTGATCGACGTCCGGTCCACCTGCTCCTTGTTCATACGAAAATCGTACACCGTAATACCGTGATGTACGCCGAGCTGACCTGACCGGGTGCCACGCGGTGGACGGCCATCTACTACGTTGCTCGCCATGGGTCTGCTGGACAGGTTCTTCGGGTCGCCCCGGGACAGGTTCGCCGCGGAGGCGCTGCGGATCACCCGGCGCGCGCCCGGCATCGTGCGCGCCACCTACGACGCGGAGAAGTTCGCCATCGCCGCCTGGCGCGCCGGTTCCGGCAGCCCGGTCTGGATCTACCTGGCCAACGTCTTCGCCGAGAGCTCCGACGCCTCGCCGCCCGAGCGGGAGGCCCGGCTCACCCAGCTGGTCCGCATCATCCTGACCCCGCACGACGACGAGACGTGGGAGCAGGTGCGCCCCCGGCTGCGGCCGGTGCTGCGGCCGGACACGTTCGGGCAGGCCGGGCCGATGGGTATGGTGCCGCCGCTGTCGCGCGCCGCGCTGCCGCACCTGCGCGAGCTGATCGTGGTGGACCGGCCCGAGTCGATGGCGTACGTGACGCCGCCCCGGCTGGAGGAGTGGGGCGTCGGCGCCGACGACGTCTTCGCCGCCGCCCGGCAGAACCTCGCCGAGCTGGCCGAGCGGTCGCTGGACCAGAACTGGCCGGACGGCAACGCCATGGTGCGCATGGTCGACTCCGGCGACGGGTACTTCACCTCGCTGCTGCTCGCCCCGGGCTGGCTCGCGGGCGTCAGCGAGCGCATGGGCGGGCCGGTCGTCGCGTTCGTGCCCGACGTGAACACGGTGCTGCTGTGCCCGGCCGACGGCGGCGCGGTCACCGCGCTGCACCCGATCGTCGAGAACGACTTCAGCGAGGCGGCGCGCAGCATCTCGCCGGTCGGCTACATCGCCGACGACGCCGGCCGGGTCGTGCCGTACGCGCCGCCGCCCGGCCACCCGGCGCACCTGGCCGCCCACCGTGCCCGCGTCATGCTGACCGTGACGCAGTACCGCTCGCAGACCGAGTGGCTGTCGGCGCAGTACGCCGAGCACGGCATCGACGTGTACGTCGGCGGCCTCATCGCCGCCGCCGGGCCGGACGAGCCGCCGTTCACCGTGGCGTCCTGGGCCGACGGGATCGAGTCGCTGCTGCCCGAGGCGGACTTCATCTCGTTCGCCGGGCCGGACGGCATCTGGGGCCGGGTGCCATGGGACGCCGTCGCGCGGCTCGTGCCGCTGAGCCCGGAGCCGCTGCTCACCCCCGCCCGCTACCGCGTCACCGGCTGGCCGGACGCCGACGTGATGCGCCGCCTGAGGGCGTACGCCGTCGACTGACCCGCCGACCCGCAAGATCATCCGTCTTGCCTGGCAGATGGGCGTATCTTGAGCCGTCATTCACCCGGTTGCCAGGCAAGTCGAGTGATCAAGGGCGGGGGTCGTCGAAGCGGTAGGCGGTCTGGCTGAAGTGCAGGCCTTTGCCGAAGCCGAACGCCTTCGCCGGGGCGACCCGGAACACCCACGCCGTCCCGCCCGAGTGCTCGAACGCGCCGTCGGCGACGGTGAAGCGCCACTGCTCGCCGTACTTGCCGACCCACGCCTCAGCGAGCCGGTGCAGCGTCGCGTCGTCGGTGACGCGTGCCGCGTCGCCCTCCACGACCAGGTCGAGGCCCTCGGCGAGGGTGCTCGACCCGGTCGTGAGGGCGCAGTGCGGGTTCTCCGCCAGATTGGCGGCCTTGCGCTCGCGCGGACCGGTGCAGAAGTACAGGGCGTCGTCGGCCCACACCGCGATCACCGGCGTGACGTGCGGGCGGCCGTCCGGCCGCACCGTGGACAGCCAGTAGACCTGGGCCCGCCGCAGCGCCTCGCGGGCGTCCTCCCACGGCGTGGAGAGGGCGTCCTCGCTGCTGTAACGGGCGTCGAGCACCGCGACCGGTCGTGCGTCACCCATGCCGATCACCTTTCAGGGGCGGCCTGAGGCCAGCCTGGTTCCCGGCTCACACCGGAACGGACGCGGACAGCGCCCGGCCCGGTGCCAGCGCGGAGCGGTCAGGTGAAGATGCTGACTCCACCGGGGCCTACCAGCAGCCCGATGACGATCAGGACGATTCCCCAGAGGATCTCCCTGCGCAGCAGGGCGAAAATACCCGCGATCACCAGCACGACCGCGAGGATCCACAGCAGCGTGGCCATGTGCGTCCCCTTTCGATCTGCGCATCGGCCCGCGTACTCCTCGATGGAGAGAGGTATCCGATTCGCACGGTATATCCGATACCCGGCTCGAATCCCCGGCAAACTCCACCGAGCCGATCCCGGGCCAGGTCGCACGTAGGGTTCAGGCGGTTCACACCCTAAAGTCCGCTTCGCGCCTCATCCGGCCAGGGCTGACGTGACCAGCCGCAGGTCCGCCACGAGGCCGTCGTACAGCGCGTCGCGGTCGACGGCCCGCAGCACCGCCGAGGGGTGGATCGTGGCCAGCAGCCGCGCCCCCTCGTCCGGGAACAGTTCGGGCTGGTACGCCGCCTGCGGCCACGGCAGGAGCACCCCGCGTGATGCCGCGACCGTCGCCGACGGGCCGAGCAGCCCCTTGAGCGCGGTGCCGCCCAGGGCCACCAGCACCTGCGGGTGCAGCATGCTCAGCTCGGCGGCCAGCCACGGCAGGCAGGCGACGATCTCGGTGCGGTTCGGGTTCTGGTGGATCCGCCGCTTGCCGGTCGCCGTCGCCTTGAACTTGAAGTGCTTGACCACGTTGGTCACGTACGCATCGGCCCGTGCCAGGCCCGCGTCGGCGATCGCCCGGTCCAGCAGCTTGCCGGCCGGCCCGACGAACGGCGCCCCGCGCCGGTCCTCGATGTCGCCGGGCTGCTCCCCGATCAGCACCACCCGGGCGTGCTCGGGCCCGGCGCCGAACACCGTCTGGGTGGCGTCGCGGTAGAGGTGGCAGCCCCGGCACCCGGCCGCGGCCCTACGCAGCTCGTCGAGGGAGTGCGGCTCGGCCGGGACGTACTCCTGGGCGCCCTGCTCCGTCTTGGTAGCCATGACGGGTCGGGTACCCCGGCCCGGGTCCGGGGAATCAGCCGACCTCGACCGGGTCCAGCCGGAGCCGCTCGATCAGCAGCGACCGGTGCAGGTTCGCCACCGGCGCGACGAGGTCCGGGTGGCGGAGCAGCGCGGCCGCGCGGCGGTCGTCGGCGTCAGGGCTCAGCAGGCGTGCGAAGTCCCGCCCGGCGTCCTGGGCGTGCTCGCAGTCGGCGACGGCGGTCGCCGCGTCGGCGGCCAGCCGCGGGTCCGACAGCAGGCAGGCGGCCCAGCTCGCGACGACCTCGTCGACCCAGCCCCGCCACACCTGCTCGCTGCCGTGATCACCCTCGTACTCGTCGGCGCGCACCACGCGGTCCAGCCCGGCGGTGCCGCCGGGGCCGAGCATGGCCAGCAGGCCCGCGTCGACCTCGGTCGGGTAGCGCAGCCACGCGGCCACGGTCGCGGCCTCGCGCGCCTGGGCGAGCACCCGGGCGGCCTGCGCCGGGCCGCCGTCGGACGGGTAGGCGCGGTTGAGCCAGTGCGTGGTCGCGGCGATGACAGGGGCGAGGCCTGCGGTCACGGAAACCTCTCAGGGGTGGTGCGGCCGCCTCGTCGCGGCCTGTCCCCGCCGGGTCGAGCGAGGATCAGCAATATTAGCCGCGTACGCGCCCGCGGCGTTCCGCGATCTTCGATGGGTACGCTCGCCCGCGCCGACGAATGTGACATGTCCGATACCTGTGGTATGCAGCAGGGGTGGACCGAGACCCCGCCGAGGACCTGCTGCGCATCGCGATCGAGCTGGAGCGGGCCGGCGAGGCCGGCTACCGGATCAAGGCCTTCCGCCGGGCCGCCCAGACCGTGGCCGCCGCCGACCGGGCCGAGCTCGCCGCCCGCGCCGCCGAGGGCACCCTGGCGAAGCTGCCCGGCCTGGGCGACGTCACCGCCCGCTGCGTGGCCGAGTCCCTGGCCGGAGAGGAGCCCGTCTACCTCCGGCGGCTGCTGGCCACCGCGGACCGCCCGCTCGACCAGGCCACCGAGGAGCTGCACGCCGCGCTGCGCGGCGACTGCCACAGCCACTCCGACTGGTCCGACGGCACCGAACCCATCGCCGCGATGGCCGACGCCGCCCGCGCCCTGGGCCGGGAGTACCTGGTGCTCACCGACCACTCCCCCCGCCTGACCATAGCCCGCGGCCTGTCCGCCGAGCGCCTGGCGCAGCAGCTCGTCGAGGTCGAGCGGCTCAACGCCGGGTACGCCGACGGCTTCCGGCTGCTCAGCGGCATCGAGGTGGACATCCTCGACGACGGGTCGCTGGACCAGACGCCGGACCTGCTGGGCCGGCTCGACGTGGTGGTCGCCAGCGTGCACAGCAAGCTGCGCTCCCCCGCCGCCGAGATGACGCCGCGCATGCTCGCCGCGGTCGCCGACCCGCACACCGACATCCTGGGTCACTGCACCGGCCGCCTGGTCCGCCGGGCGGGCGGCGACACCTCGACGGAGACCAGGCCGGAGAGCGAGTTCGACGCGGCCGCGGTGTTCGCCGCCTGCGCCGCGAACGGCGTCGCCGTCGAGATCAACTCCCGGCCGGACCGGCTCGACCCGCCCAAGCGCCTGCTGCGGCTGGCCGTCGAGGCCGGGTGCCTGTTCGCGATCGACTCCGACGCGCACTACCGGACCCAGCTCGACTGGCTGCGCTTCGGCTGCGAGCGGGCCGCCCGCTGCGGCGTGCCGGTGGACCGCGTGGTCAACACCTGGCCGGTCGACCGGCTCCTGGCCTGGACCCGCCGCGAGCGCGGCTGAGCCGGTCGCGGGGAGGCGGGGGCGGTCGGGCGGGGCATGATCGCTGATTTCGGTCAAAACCTGTGGTTGAACTGCACTTTCTGACCAGAAGGAGCGATCATGATCGAGGCCGGGCGCGGTGGCGACGCGCTACGCCGTGAGGTGTTCAGTGGCTGGTTCCTTCGCGGTGTTCGAGGCCGACCGCGTCGCGCAGCTCCACCATGTCCTGCGCCAGGCCCGGACTCTGGTCGCTCTGTGCCTCCATCAGGTCGGCCAGCCCGTCGGCGATCGCGTTCAGCTTGTGCTGGACCGCCTCGTTGGCCCGGGTCTGGCTGTTCTGCAGCAGCGCCACCATCAGGAACGTCACGATCGTGGTGGCCGTGTTGATGATCAGCTGCCAGGTGTCGACGTCCCCGATGATCGCGATCGACGGCGCCCAGATCAGGATCAGCAGCACGCACATCGCGAAGAACCACGCCTTCGACGCGAAGGTGCTGGCCGCCTCGGCGAAGTGGTCGAACACGGACATGTCCTTACCGGACACCGACGACGGCATATCCTCCTTGCGCCCGGTCATCGCCGTCCCCTTCCACCCGGTGAAACCCTCGTGACCACTCTTCCCCTCCGTCCGCGCTTTCATGCCCGGCGTGCAAGGGCACCTTCTACAACGGAAAACGATGGGAAGGTGCCCTTCCTTACCGGGTCAGGGCGGCGAGCTGGGACAGGATCGAGGGGTCGGTGATCTTGTCGTCCTCGGCGAGCAGCAGCACCTTGCTGAGGATGACGCTGGTCATCGGGTCGTCGTCGGCGAACGGCAGGAACAGCCGCCGGTGCGGCCGGTCGCCGAAGCCGGCGGGCACGACGCACAGGTGGCCGCCGGGTTCGACGTGGATGCTGCCACTGGTCAGGTGCACCCGGTAGGTGGCGCGGGAGCCCTGGACGAGCGCCGCGGCACCGTCCACGGAGACCTTGCGCAGGCCGAGGTCGGCGATGAGCGCGGACAGCACCTCGGCCCGGCTCTGCGCCTGGGGCCCGGACTGTTGGCGGTCCGGGTCCCGGCCGGCCACCGACACGACCAGGTCCAGGTCCCGCATCACCTCGGAGAAGGCCACCGGCGGCACCTCGGCCAGCGGCACCGTGTCCGTTCCGGACAGGAAGCGCACCGCGCCGAGCTCGACGTCGCCCATGCCGAAGTACCCGTGGAAGTCGCAGCGCAGCGCCGCGGTCAGCCCGTCCCCGGCCGGGCGGGTGGCCTGGTGGTCGGCGTACTCGCCGTGGGTGCGCCAGCCGCGGCCGGACAGCAGCCGCACGGCGACCCGGCCGGACACGGTGTGCCCGGCGAACCGTGCCGAGGCGTCCCGGGCCGCCAGCTCGGCGGCGGTGAGCAGGTAGAGCTCCCGGAACGCCTGCTTGACCGGCTGGCGCAGGCGCCGCCGCACCACCTCGGCCTGCCAGTGCGCGAGCCGCCCCGACGCGTAGAGGTGGTACGGGTGCACCGCGGTCACCGGGCCGGCGGTGTCGACGTCGCCGAGCAGCCCGATCGCGCCCGCGGCGTCCTGCCACAGCAGCGCGGGCAGCATCGCCGCACCGGCGGGCAGGGCGCGCAGCCGGGCCAGCTCCGGTGGCCCGAGCGTCGCCCCGGTCGCGACCAGCCGCTCGATGGTGCCGGTGCGCATCCGGCGCGCCTGGTCGCGCAGCAGGTCCTGGTGCTCCCGGCTGGCGGTGTAGCGGGCGTCGGCGCGCACCGGCTTGGGCACCGTCTTGAGCACCTTGCCGCCGCTGGTCACGCTGATCACCGGGTCGGGCCCGTCGAGCACGACCGACACCGTGTAGTCGCCGGTGTGCCAGGGCGGCGGCGGCTCCTCCGCGAGCCGGGACTCGCAGTCCCACTCCAGCGCGCTCGCGTCGGGCAGCCCGGCGACCTGCGCCAGGTGCTCCAGCGCCACCTCGACCGCGGCGGCGTGGCTGTGCCTGCGGTTCGGGCCGAGCTTCGGCCCCCGCTTGGCGACCTCGCGCAGCGCGGTGTACCGGTCCAGCACCGTCTCGCCGTCGGCGAGCGGCAGCATCCCGTACGCCGCGATGCCCGCCAGGGCGCTGCTCTTCACGCGTTTGAGCACGGCCGCGCGGTTGCCGCCGAGCGCCGCGCTCACCAGCTCGCACGGTGTCAGCTCCAGCACCCGCCGGGTGCCGTCCGGCCCGGCCGTCTCGGCCGCGGCCAGGATCGCCGCCCGGTCCTGGCGCACCACCTCGGACGCGTTGAGGTACTCGACGAGCCGCAGCAGCTCGACCGCCGTGGCGAGGCCGAGCAGCGGCAGCACCGCGTGCGCGTCGCCGGCCGGGCGGCGCAGGTGGAACGCGCGGACCTGCGTCTCGCGCGGCCGGTCCCGCAGCAGTGCGACGTACTCGATGAGCTCGGCCGGGGTCAGCTCGGCCGCGCCGAGGCGCGCGCCGACCTTCGCCTCGCCGTCCCAGTCCAGCCCGCGCAGCGCGAACCGCAGCCCGTGCGGCGTGAACTGCGGCAGCTCCGCGTCCGGCACGCCCTCGCCGAGCAGCCGCCACAGCAGCTCCTGCGCGTACGGCCGCACGGCCGCGGCATGCGGCGACGGCGGCTGCGCGGGCATGCCGTAGCGCGGCTCGCAGCCGAAGACCTCGTTGCCCAGGAAGCGGTCGGCGGTGAACGCGTCCTCGACCACCGCCGCGTCCAGGGCGTCCGCCGCCGCGAGCCCGCCGAGCAGCCGCGACGCGTCCTCGCGCGACAGCCGGCTCAGCGGGGTCCGCAGCAGCACCCGCATCGCGTGCACGTCGCCTGCGGCCACCACCCGGGTGACCACGTCACCCAGCGGCGGCCTCGGCACGAGCTGCCAGTCGAGCAGCCGGCACAGCGCGGCGAGCCGGGTGGCGGTCGGCCACGGCGTGTCCAGCACCTCCACCACGCCCGCCCCCGGCGCGAGCGGGAACGCCGCGTCGTAGGCCTCGTTCAGCGCCTGGTCGACGTCGGCGATCCGGGCGCCGTGCAGGTTGCCGCCGATCCGGTCGTCGCCGCGCCGGACCTGGCGGCGGATGAGCGGCGCCAGCTCGCGCAGCCGGTCGCGGTCGCCGTCGGCGAGCGCCGCGCGGACCTCCTCGACCCGCCGCAACAGGCCCTCGCGCTCCTCGGCGAACGCCTCGCGATACTGCTCCGGAACCGGGTAGGTCAGCATGTCAGCCCCCGGCCAGCGCGGTGAGGCGGACGAACACGACCGGCTCGCCGAGGCGCAGCACGATCTCCTCGTCCAGCGTGTCCGCCTGTACGCCGTTCACGAACAGGGCGAACGCGCCGCGCTCGAACGCCCGCCACGCGCGCGCCACCTCGGCCTCGACATCGGGCTCGGCATCGGCGCGGCCGGGCAGGCGCACCACGCCCGTGGCGGCCTGGGCGCGCACCTCGGCGTCGGTGAGGTACTGCCGGTCCAGCATGGCGCGGCAGCGGACCTGGTCGCCCTGCCACGAGCGGACCTGCTCGGCGACCGCGGCGCGGATCAGCGCCCGCACCGTGGTGCGTTCCTGCGCCAGCTCGACCAGCACGTCCGGCAGCCGTTGCCCGCCCGGGACCCGGCTACGTACCTCCACCCGCATCGTCGCCTCCATGCCTGAAAAGATCGTCCGACCCTAACCGCCTGGTACGACACCGTCCGGACGCGACGGTCGCCGCGCGGGTGACCGGCGTCCTACGTATGACTAGACCGGCCTACGCATGCCTCTAGGTAGGCGGTGTCCAGGGAAGATACGCCGTCGCTGCGGATGGAACCGGGCCGCCGCGAGACGAACATAGGTGATGTCAGAAAGACAGGCACGACGGACTGAGGAGTCTGAGATGTTCGGATCGCCCGAGCTGTACTTCGATCTCGCGAAGCTGCACCACCGCGAGCTCATCAACGAGGCCGACAAGGAGCGCGTGGCCAACCGCGTGCACCGCCACGGCCGCAAGCGCCGCCAGGCGCACGACCGCAACGCGCGGTGAGCGCCGCCCGCACAGGCCCGGGAGCCGTCCATCGGCCCCGGGCCTGTTCGTCTGCGCAGCCCGGTGATGAGAGCGAGCACACAGGTCCGGGGACCGGAAAAGGGCCCCGGACCTGTCCGTACCCGCCGGTACGCTGTCGCCCGTGGGAAGTCAGCGAGGTGGCGTGAGCTCGGCGATGATCGGGCGTGACCGTGAGCTGCGCCAGCTGACGCAGCTGGTCGCGGCCCGCCGCCCCGCCGTGGTGTTCGTCGGCGGCGAGCCCGGCATCGGCAAGACCCGGCTGGTCCGCGAACTGCTGCCCACGCTGCCCGAGCAGGCCGTGGTGCTGGTCGGGCACGCCGAGCCCGACTCCCTGGCCCGCCCCTACGAGCTGCTGCTCGACGCGCTCGACGCCGACGGCGTGGACGTCGACGCCGGCCGCCTGGCCGCGCTGACCGACCCGCACCGCAGCCCCGTCGAGCGCCTGCACAGCGGGCTGTCCCTGGTCGCCGACCTGGTCGGCGACGCACCGTCGGTCGTGGTCTTCGAGGACCTGCACTGGGCCGACTCGGAGAGCGCGGCGCTGTTCGAGCGCCTCGCCGACACCGACGGCCCGCGCCTGCTCGTCGGCACGTACCGGCCGGACGAGGTGAGCAACCGCCACCCGCTGGCCTCGCTGCTGGAACGCATGGAGCGCCGGCATGCCGTGACGCACCTGCGGCTGGAGCGGCTCACCGAGTCGGAGACCGCGGCGCTGCTGGCCACCGCGACCGGCCGCCCGGTGTCGTACCGCACCGCCGCCGCGCTCTACCACCGCACCGGCGGCAACCCGTTCTTCCTGGAGGAGCTGCTCGGCTCCTGCTCGCCCGACGACCTGGAGTCGCTGGTCGAGAAGCCGCTGCCGTGGAGCCTCGCCGAGGTGCTGCGCCGCCAGGTGGCCAGCCTCGACCCGGCCGCGCAGCGGGTGGTGGAGGCCGCGGCGGTGCTCGGCCGCCGGGCCCCGTTCGACCTGCTGGCGGAGGTGACCGGGGCGGGTGAGGACGAGCTGATCGGCGTGCTGCGCGACCTGGTGGTGCGCGGCGTGCTGGTGGAGACCGGCGAGGACGAGTTCAGCTTCCGGCACGCGCTGGTGCGCGAGGCCATCACCGGGCAGATGCTGGGCCGCCAGCGCCGCCGCCTGCACGAGAGCGCGCTGGAGGCGCTGCTGTCCGGCGGCGACGCCGACCCCGCCCTGATCGCGCACCACGCCCAGGCCGCCGGCCGGTACGCCGACATGGTCGCCGCCGCCCGCCGCGGCGCGCAGGTGTACCTGGCCATCGGGTCGGCGTACCAGGCGCTGCAGCTGGCCGAGATGGGCATGGCCGAGGAGCCCGAGGACCTGGCGCTGCTGTCGGCCGCCGCGCGCGCCGCGTGGCTGGCCGGGCTGCTCGACGACGCCGCCGGGTACGCCCAGCGCTGGCGCGACCTCGCCGATGGCCCGGCCGACCGCGCCGACGCGCTGTACCTGATGATCAGGCTCTCCTGGGAGGCCGACGACGAGCCGTGGCTGGAGCGGGTCACCGCCGACCTGGAGCAGCTCATCGCGCAGCTGCCGCCCGGGGCCGACCAGGCGCGGGCGATGACCGCCGTCGCCCAGTCGGCGATGCTGCGCGACTACGACGACGACGCGCTGGCCTGGGCCGACCGGGCGCTGGGGCTGGCCGCCGAGTTCGACCTGCCGCAGATCCGGCTGGCCGCGCTGGTCGAGAAGGGCTCCGTGCTCACCGGATACTCCGACCGCTCCGCGGAGGGCCGGGCCATCCTGGCCGGGCTGGTCGACGAGGCCGAGCAGCGGGGCGAGTGGGTGCTGGCCGCCCGCGCGCTCAACCGCCTGGTGCAGATGCCGCAGGCGAACTCGCTGACCGAGCAGGCCGAGCTGCTGGAACGCATGCGCGGCGACGCGGAGCGGGCCGGGTTCGAGTCGCTGGCCGTGGCGGCGTACTTCCAGGGCCGGGCCCGGCTGGCCATGCGCGAGGGCGACCTGCACGCGGCGATCGGCGCGCTCGACGAGGGCCGCGCCCGCGACCGCGGCTACCAGTACTCGGGCCGCCGGGCCGACTACCACGCCGTGTTCCTGGCCGGGCTGTGCCTGGAGTCCGGCTCGCTGGACCGGGTCCGCCGCCTGCTGACCGACCTCGGCGGCATCGAGAAGATCGACCCGATGGTGCTGCACGGCATCGGCTTCCACCTGGCCTGCCGCGCGGGCGACCGCGACGAGGCCGACGTGCTGCTGGACCGGGTGCTCGACGGGCTGCGCGCGCAGGCCTGGCGCAGCGGCGAGGCGGCCCACGACCTGCTGTCGGCCGCGCTGTACGCCGGGCTCCCGCAGCCCCGCCTGCGGCAGCTGTCCGACGGGCTGCTCGACGGCCAGGTGTGGGACCACTGGCGCGCCCTGGTCGAGGCGCAGCTCGCCGAGGTGTGCGGGCAGCACGCCGCGGCGCTCGACGGCTACCGCTCGGTCGCCGAGTCACCGCTGCTGGCCCTCGCCGTACGCGGCACCGCCCACCTCGGCGCCGCCCGCTGCCTGCTGGCGCTGGGCCGCGACGCCGAGGCCGCCGGCTGCGTGACCCGGGCCGGGGAGCTGCTGCGCCGCTGGGGCGGCTGGCGCGTCGAGCAGCTCGCGCAGCTGCGGGCGCAGCTCGGCCTGACCCCCGCCGACGGCCGCCACACGGTCACCGGCGTCGCCGCCCTCACCACCCGCGAGCGCGAGGTCGCCGTCCTGGTGGCCGACGGCCTCACCAACGCCGAACTGGCCCGCCGCCTCTACATCTCCCCCCGCACCGCCGCCGTCCACGTCTCCAGCATCCTGCGCAAACTGGGCGTCACCTCCCGCACCGAAGTCACCACCGCCCTCACCCGCTGACCTCGCCGCGCCCGGGCCCTTGACAGGTGAGGCTTGTCGATGTTTTCTGTGAACGTTCACAGCGGCGCCCGGTCCGGTGTGGACGCCTCCGATGTGTCTGTGAGCGACTCACACATCAGGAGGAAGCATGCACCGAACGAAGGCACTGCTCGCTGCCGCGGCGCTGGCCGTCGCGGCGGCGCTGGCCGCTCCCGCGCTGCCGGCGGCGGCCGCGTCCACCGTCACCAACCCCGGGTTCGAGTCCAACGGGGCGAGCCAGACCCCGAGCGGCTGGTCCGAGTCGGGCACGACGGCGGCGTCGAAGTCCGAGGCGGGCGGGCGCAGCGGGAGCTACCGCGGCACGCACTGGTCGGCCTCGGCGTACACCGTCGAGACGTACCAGACGCTGACCGGCCTGACCAGCGGGTCGTACACGCTGAGCGCGTGGGTGCGCTCGGGCGGCGGCCAGTCGGCGGCGTACGTCGCGATGAAGAACTGCGGCGGCGCGCAGGCCCAGGCCAACATCCCGACCAGCGCCAACACCTGGGTGCAGGTGTCGGTGACGGCGAACGTCTCCTCGTCGAACTGCACGGTCAGCGTCTACTCCAGTGCCGCCGCCAACCAGTGGATCAACGTGGACGACGTGACGTTCGTGAAGAACTCCGGCGGCGGCACCGGCCTGCAGGTCAAGGGCGGCGACGTGTCCTCGGTGAAGAAGAACGAGGACAAGGGCGCGCTCTACTACACCGCCTCCGGCCAGCAGCAGGACCCGCTGGTGATCCTGAGGAACGCGGGCATGAACTACGCCCGGCTCAAGGTCTGGGTGAACCCCGCCGACGGCTACAACAACAAGGCCCGCGTGCTCACCATGGCGAGCAGGATCAAGGCGCAGGGCATGAAGCTGCTGGTCGACTTCCACTACTCGGACTCGTGGGCCGACCCGGGCAAGCAGGTCCCGCCCGCGGCGTGGGCGAACCACTCGCTGTCGCAGCTGGTCACCGACGTCTACAACCACACCTACGACGTGCTCAGTGCGCTGAGGAACCAGGGCACCCCGGCGGACATGGTGCAGGTCGGCAACGAGATCAACCCCGGCATGCTGCTGCCCGTCGGCAGCAGCTCCAACTGGGGCAACCTGTCGCAGCTGCTGAAGTCGGGCGTCAACGCGGTCAAGGCGGTCAACTCCTCGACGCTGGTGATGCTGCACCTGGCCGAGGGCGGCGACAACGCCACCTTCCGCTGGTGGTTCGACCAGGCCGTGGCGTACGGAGTGCCGTTCGACGTGATCGGCGCGTCGTACTACTGCTACTGGCACGGGCCGATGTCGGGGCTGCAGAACAACCTCAACGACATGGCCGCCCGCTACGGCAAGCCGGTGATCGTGGCGGAGACCGCCTACGGGTTCACCACCGCGCAGGACGACGGTGAGCCGAACATCTTCACCTCGTCGCTGGCGAGCACCTGCGGCTACCCGGCCACCGCGCAGGGCCAGCGCGACGCGTTCCAGGCCGTGGTGAACGTCGTCAAGAACGTGCCCAACGGCCGTGGCATGGGCGTCTTCTACTGGGAGCCGGGCTGGACCGCGCAGGCGGGCGCCGGCTGGGACCCGACCAACCCGTCCTCGGGCAACGGCTGGGAGAACCAGGCCCTGTTCGACTACAACTCGCGGGCGCTGACCGCGATGTCGGTGTACGGCTCGATGTAGGCGACGGCGCCGCCGGGTGGTAGGGCACCCGGCGACGCCGCCGTTGACAGCCGACGCGACTGTTGCGAGTATGTGAACGCTCACAGACACATCGGCGGTTCTGCTCCGCGCCCGCCGCTGCCCCACCGCACACCGGCGGCGGACGTTCGGCGGTCACGGTCGCCCGGTGGCGATCACGCGGACCCCGCCACCCGGCACGGTGGCCTCCCCGGCGCAGCGCGTGCCGTCGAGGAGGTCGACCCCGGCCACGTCCGGCACGGTCACCGGCTCGTCGCCGTGGTTGAGCAGGAACAGGTAACCACCCCGGCGCACCGCCTCGACGGTGTCCGGCAGGCCGCGCGGGCGGTCCACCCCCGCCGCGTCCAGCGCCCGCGCCACCACCGGCCGCAGCGCGTCGACGCTGGTCGCGACGTACCAGGCGGTGCCCCGACCGAGGTCGTGGCGGGTGATCGCGGGATGCCCGGCGTCCGGGCCCGACGCGAAGCCGGCGACCACGGTCGCACCGGCCGGACGCACCCGCTCGGACCAGATCCGGGCGGTCGCGCCGTCGGACAGCGTCACCGTCTCGTGCTCGCGCAGCGGGTGGAACTCCTCGACGGACAGGCCCAGCACCTCGCGCAGCGCGCCCGGATACGCCCCCGGGTGCACGGTGTCGTGCTCGTCGACGATCCCGGAGAAGTACGACACCAGCAGGTGCCCGCCCGACTCGACGTAGCAGCGCAGGTTCTTGGCCGCCGTCTCCCCGAGCAGGTAGCCGCTGGGCACCACCACCAGCCGGTAGGCGGACAGGTTCTCGGCCGGGTGGACGAAGTCCACGGTGGCGTGCTCGCGCCACAGCGCCTGGTAGTACTCGTCGATCCGGTCCCGGAAACGCAGGTCGACACTCGGCCGCCACTCCAGTTCGAGGGCCCAGTAGGACTCCCAGTCCCAGACCACGGCGACCTCGGCGTGCACGCGGGCGCCGCGTACCCCCGCCAGAGCCTGCAGTTCGGCGCCCAGACAGACCACGTCGCGCCACAGCTGCGAGTCGGTGCCGGCGTGCGGGACCATCGCCGAGTGGAACTTCTCCGCACCGGAGCGCGAGGCCCGCCACTGGAAGAACAGCACCGCGTCCGAGCCGCGCGCGACGTGCGCGAGGCTGTTGCGGCGCATCTCCCCGGGCCGCTTGGCGATGTTGCGCGGCTGCCAGCTCACCGCCCCGGTCGAGTGCTCCATCAGCAGCCAGGGCCGCCCGCCGCCGAGCGAGCGGCTCAGGTCCGCCGACAGGGCCAGGTCGATGTGGTTGTCGGGCTGCTCGGCGTTGAGGTAGTGGTCGTTGGCGACCACGTCCACCTCGGGCGCCCACCGCCACAGGTCCATCGACTTGCAGTTGGTGGTCATGAAGTTGGTGGTGACCGGCAGGCCCGGGGCGACCTCGTGCAGGATGTCGCGCTGCAGGGTGAAGCAGGCGAGGTTCTCGGCCGAGCTGAACCGGGCGAAGTCCAGCCGCTGGGCCGGGTTGACCACGGTGTGGTTGGCGCGCGGCAGGTCGATCTCGTCCCAGTCGCCGTAGCGCTGGCTCCAGAAGTTCGTGCCCCAGGCGGCGTTGAGCGCGTCGAGGTCGCCGTAGGTCGCCCGCAGCCAGTCGCGGAACGCGCGCAGGCTGGTGTCGCAGTAGCACTCGCCGAGCGGGGCGCCGTACTCGTTGTGCACGTGCCACATCACCACGGCCGGGTGGTCGCGGTAGCGCTCGGCCAGCCGGCGCGCCAGCTCGGCCGTGGCCTGCCGGTACTCCGGCGAGCTGGGGCAGGCGGTCTCGCGCCCGCCGACGCCGTAGCGCACGCCGTCGCGGTTGACCGGCAGCGTGTGCGGGTAAGCCTTCGCGAACCACGGCGGCGGGGCGGCGCTGGGCGTGGCGAGGTCGACGCTGACCCCGTGCGCGTGCAGCCGGTCGATGATCTCGTCGAGCCAGCCGAACTCGTAGCGGCCCGGCGCCGGCTCCAGCAGCGCCCACGCGAACACCCCGAGGCTGACCAGGTTGACCCCGGCCTCGCGCATCAGCGCGGCGTCCTCCTCCTGCACCTCGCGCGGCCACTGCTCCGGGTTGTAGTCACCGCCGTAGGCCAGGCCGCGCAGGCGCGGCACGACATGATCGGACTCAGGCACGGGGTTCCCCCTGACAAGCACGGTACGTCTGTGAACGTGCACAGTAGCCGAGCCCGGCTGCGCCGCAAAGAGCCCCGCCCCCATGATCGTCCGACTTGCCTGGCACATGGGCGAAAGCTCGCTGGCCAGCGCCCGCCGCAAGGCGCCCGGCTTCGCCGAGCTGGGCGAGCCCGGCGACCGGCTGGACGCGATCGTCGAG
>NZ_JBFAOU010000137.1:0-21991 GCF_040675365.1 Catellatospora sp. NPDC049609
GGGGGGGGGGGGCGGGGGGGGGGGGGGGGGGGGGCCCCCGGCCCCCCCCCCAGCGCGGGGTTGCGGCGCGGGGCGGGATCGTGTCCCGTCCCGCGACGCGGCATGCGGCGGTCAGCCGACCGTGAAGCCCTGGTCCCTGCCGTACTTGGCGGAGGCGTCCTGCCAGGTCTTGAGGGTGTCGGCGAGCTTCTTGTCCGACACGTACGCCTGCCCGACGGTGTCGTTGAAGATGCTGTTGGCGTACACCTGGAACGGCAGGTACGACCAGCCCGGCACGACGTCGGCGGCCGACTTGGCGAAGATCTCGTTGGCCTTCTGGCCGCCGAAGTACGGGAACTCCTTGTTGAGGAACGCGTCGGACTTCAGCTCGGCGGTGGTGGCCGGGAAGGCGCCGTTGTCGACGCGGATCTGCACGCCCTCGCCCGCGGTGGCGTACTTGAGGAACCCGTAGGCCAGCGCGTTGTTGGCGCCCGCCTTCGGGATGGCCAGCGAGCTGCCGCCGTTCTCGGCGGCGGCGTTGCCGCCGGCGGTCCACTGCGGCATGGGCGCGACGCGCCACTTGCCCTTGGCGGCGGGCACGCCGGACTCCAGGTTGGCGGGCATCCACGCGCCGATGACCAGGGTGGCGATGGTGCCGTCGCCCAGGCCCTTGTACCAGCCGTCGCTCCACGAGCCGACCGGCGCGACCAGCTTGCCGTCCAGCAGCTGCTGCCAGGTGCCGGCGAACTTGGCGGAGCCCGCGTCGGCGAGGTCGATCTTCACGTTGGTGCCGTCGACGCTGAACGGCTTGCCGCCCGCCTGCCAGATGAGGCTGGTGGTGAAGCCGGCGTCGCCGACGTCGTTGGTGATGTACGCCTTCGGGTCGGCGGCGTGCAGCTTCTTGGCCGCGGCGACGTACTCGTCCCAGGTGGTGGGGACGGCGATCTGGTGCTTGTCGAAGACGTCCTTGTTGTAGAACAGCGCCATCGGGCCGGAGTCCATGGGCAGGCCGTACACGCCGCCGGCGGGCTTGACCGACGACCACGGGCCGGGGGTGAAGGTGCCGTCCAGCTCGTTCGCGCCGAACGAGGCCAGGTCGGTCAGCGACTTGGCGAGGGCGAACTGGGGCAGCGCGTAGTACTCGATCTGCGCGACGTCGGGCACCCCGGATCCGGCGGCCACGGCGTTCTGCAGCGCGGTGTACTGGTCGTTGCCGGTGCCGGCGTTGACCAGGTTCACCTTGACCTTGGGGTACTTGGCCTCGAACGCGGTGACGACCTGCTTGAGGGTCGGCTCCCAGGCCCAGACGGTGATGGAGCCGCCGGCGTCGAGCGCGGCCTGGACCTGGTCGGCGGTGACCGGGGTGCCGGTCTCGCCGCCGTCGTCGCTGCCGCAGGCGGCCAGCGCGGCGGTGGTGAACACGGCGGTGGCGACCGCCGCGGCGCGAAGGAACGCGCGTCGGTTGGTGAACATCGTTGTCCTCTCAAACGGGGGGTTGGGCGAGAGCGAGAATCGGGGGTCAGTCCTTGACGCCGCCGGTGGCCAGGCCGGACTGCCAGTAGCGCTGCAGGAACAGGAACGCGGCGAGCAGGGGCAGGATGGTCAGCAGCGAGCCGGTGATGACCAGGTGGAAGATCGGCTGCCCGCCGGCGGTGGCGGCCTGGTCGTTCCAGGCGTTGAGGCCGAGGGTGAGCGGGTACCAGTCCGGGTCCTTCAGCATGATCAGCGGCAGGAAGTAGTTGTTCCAGGTCGCGACCATGGTGAACAGGGCGACGGTGACGATGCCCGGGGCGAGCAGCGGCACGCAGACCCGCAGGAAGGTGCGCAGCTCGCCCGCGCCGTCGACGCGGGCGGCCTCCATCAGCTCGCCGGGGATGGCCTGGGCGGCGTAGGTCCACATGAGGTAGAGGCCGAACGGCGAGATGAGCGACGGGATGATCACCGCCCAGGGCGTGTTGGTCAGCCCGAGCTCGGAGAACATGAGGAAGGTGGGCACGGCCAGGGCGGTGCCCGGCACGGCGACCGCGCCGATGACGGTCGCGAAGACGGCCCGCTTGCCGGGGAAGTCGAACTTCGCCAGGGCGTACCCGCCGAGGGTGGCCAGCACGGTGGCGCCGCCCGCGCCGAGCACGACGTAGAGCACGGTGTTGAGCAGCCAGCGGACGAACACGCCGTCGTCGTAGGTGAGCGTGTCGCGGATGTTGGTCAACAGCGAGAAGTCGCCGGAGAACCACAGCCCGAACGAGTCGAACAGGCTGGCCTGGGTCTTGCTGGCGTTGATGAACAGCCAGACCAGCGGCACCAGGCTGTAGATCAGCATGAGCGCGGTGAGCGCGGTCAGCAGCGGGCTGCGCCGGGGCCTGTCGCGGCGGGCGGGCTTGAGGCTGACGCGGGTGCGCGGTGCGACCTGCGGCGTCGCGGTGGGGGTGGTCGTCACGGCTCAGCGCTCCTTCCGGGCGCCGCGCAGCTGTACGGCGTAGGCGACGATCACGGTGAGGATGCCCATGACGATCGCGACGGTCGCGGAGTAGTTGTACTGCTGCCCGGAGAAGGACAGCGAGTAGGCGTACATGTTCGGCGTGTAGTACGTGGTGATCACGTTCGGCGCCAGGCTCTGCAGGATGTTGGGCTCGTTGAACAGCTGGAAGCTGCCGATGATCGAGAAGATGGTGGCGATCATCAGGGCGCCGCGGATCGCGGGCAGCTTGATCGAGCGGATCACCTGCAGCTGGCCCGCGCCGTCGAGCTCGGCGGCCTCGTACAGCGACTTCGGCACGACCTGCAGCGCGCTGTAGAAGATCAGCATGTTGTAGCCGACGAACTCCCAGGTGACGATGTTGCCGATCGAGGCGAGCATCAGGTCCGCCGAGAGCGGGTCGGGCAGCGACAGGCCGAGCGCCTCGTTGACGCTCGCGACCAGGCCGAACCGGTTGCCGTACATGAAGCCCCACATCAGCGTCGCGACGACGGCGGGGACGGCGTACGGCATGAACACGGTGACCCGGAAGAACGCCCTGCCGTAGAGGCGGCCGCTGTCGATGGCCAGCGCCACCAGCAGTGCCAGGAACAGCATGATCGGCACCTGGACCGCGAGGAACAGCGAGACCCGCCCGGCCGCCGACCAGAACTGCGGGTCGGTGAACACCTGCCGGTAGTTGTCCACGCCGACGAAGCTGGTCCCGCCGATGAGCTTGGTGCGGAACAGGCTCAGCCAGATCGCGTAGCCGATGGGCGCCAGGAACACGAAGGCGAACACCGCCATGAACGGGCCGACGAACGCCCAGCCTGTCCATGACCTGCGGCGACGTGTCGCGCTGCGGCCGGCGCGGCCGATCGTCGGAGGGGCGAGAACCGTCATGTCACTCCTTCCGACAACTTCGCATCGTTGCTGCTCCGGGCCGATGTTTACGCAAACATACTGCGCCGCGCCGACCCCCGCCTGAGTGGCACGTCACAGAGCGAGGAGACGATCACGGACCGGAATGTTTACGTAAACATCGGCCGAGTGATAGTGTCACCGGCGCCGAGAGGCGTCAAGCGCCGGTTTCGGATTCGTTACACACCGCACGCCCCCGCCGGGGCGGCGACGACACCGGAAGGGAGCGCGTCATGGGCCGGCCGAAGGCCCGCGTGTCGATGGCCGACGTCGCCCGGCTCGCCGGCGTCTCCTCGCAGACCGTCTCCCGCGTCTCCACCGGCCACCCCAGCGTCGTCGGCAGCACCCGCCAGCAGGTCCTCGCCGCGATGAAGGAGCTCGGCTACCGCCCCAACAGCGCCGCCCGCGCGCTCAAGAGCGGCCAGTTCCGCACCATCGGCGTCATCCTGTTCACGTTCTCCAGCACCGGCAACAGCCGCACCCTGGAGGCGATCGCCACCCACGCCGCGCAGGAGGGGTACGCCATCACGCTGATCCCGGTCGCCGTGCCGACCCAGGACAGCGTCGTCGGCGCGTTCACCCGCCTCGGCGAGCTCGCCGTCGACGGCGTCATCGTGATCATGGAAGTGCACCTGCTCGACTCCGCGACCGTCACCCTGCCGCCGCACGTGCAGGTGGTCGTCGTCGACTCCGACGCCGGCGACCGGTACACCGTCGTCGACACCGACCAGGCCGACGGCGCCCGCCAGGCCGTCACCCACCTGCTCGACCTGGGCCACTGCACCGTCTGGCACGTCGCCGGGCCCGAGGAGTCCTTCGCCGCCGAGCGGCGCGCCCAGGCCTGGCGCGACACCCTCACCGCCGCCGGGCGCGAGGTCCCCGCGCCGCTGCGCGGCGACTGGTCGGCCGAGTCCGGCTACCAGGCCGGGCTCGTCCTCGCCGACCGGCCCGACTGCACCGCGGTCTTCGCCGCCAACGACCAGATGGCGCTCGGCGTGCTGCGCGCCCTGCATGAGCGCGGCCGGTCGGTGCCCGGCGAGGTCAGCGTCGTCGGGTTCGACGACATCGCCGACGCCACCTCGTTCATCCCGCCGCTGACCACGGTGCACCAGGACTTCGCCGAGGTCGGGCGACGCTGCGTGCAGGGCATCCTGCACCAGATCGACAGCGGCGAGGCCGCCCCCGGCACCACCCTCGTCCCCACCCGCCTGGTCGTCCGCGCCAGCACCGCTCCCCCACCGCGCCCCTGACCCCGCGCCTCCCGCCCGCGCCGCCACGCCGCCGGCCGTGGCGCAACTCTTGAAAAGTCGCGGGTTCGGATCGCCGGTGTAGGCGCGACTCTTCAAGCGTTGCGAACGGCAGAGGGAAGCGGGCGACAGGCAAGGGGAGGGTCAGCGGGTGGCGCAGTTGTTGCTGGTACGCAGGACCGAGTACTCGCGGTCGTCGTGGGTGATGCCCGAGGCGGCGCCGTCGAAGAAGGCCTCGACCTTCTGGAAGCCGCGGCGCTGCTCGTAGTGCAGGTGCGGCGCGCCCGAGTCGCCGGTGCTGCCCACCTTGCCGATCTGCTGGCCCGTCGTCACCCGCTGGCCGACCTCGACCATCGGCGGCTCCAGCAGGTGCATGTACGCCGTCTCCCAGCGCCGGCCGTGGTCGATCTTCACCCAGTAGCCGCCGCCGCTGCCGCGCGGCCCGTTCGGCTTGGCCGGGGTGCGCCCGCCCAGGCTGCCGTTGATCCCTGCCGCGCTGACCGTGCCCTCGTAGGACGCGTACACCGGACGCCCCCAGGCCGTCCTGCCCTCCATCGGGAACAGGTCCACGTCGTAGTCGCCGTGGCCCGGATACGTGCCGAGCTGCCACTTCTCGCCGCACGCCACGGGCAGCTGGAACGGCGGGCGCGGGCCGGCGGGCCAGAACCACATGGCCACGGCCGTGCCCGCGAGCAGAACCGCGGCAAGACCGAGGCCGAGCAGCACGCGGTTGCGGCGGCTCCGGCGGCGGCTCCTGGTGGCGTGGTAGACGGTCATCGGCCCCGAGCATGGCAGACGTCGGCAAACCCCGGGTAGGGCTGGCACTACCTCGGATCCGCCCCCTGGACGGCTGGGCCGGGCATCCAGGGCTGGCTAGCGTGTCCTCATGCCCGCTGAGCAGCCACATCACCTCCTCGCCGCGCTCGCCTCCCGCCGCTTCCTGGTCTCCGGGTGGCCATGGCGCGCCGCGGCCTACGTCCTCACCGCGCTGCCCGTCATCGGCGTCGCCGCCCTGCTGCTGTCGCCGGTCACGCTGTCGTGGGCGGCCACGTTCCGGTTCGCCGCCGACGGCCGGTTCCACCTCCCGGTCCTGGCGGTCACCGCCTTCCTGACCATGGCGCTGGGCGGGGTCGGCACGGTGCTCGCGGCGCCGTTCGCCGCGCTGGAGCGCCGCCGCCTGCGCATCGCCGACCCGCGCCCCGTCGAGCCCGGCCCCCGGCCCGCCGCGGGGACGGCCTGGCTGGCCGCCCGGTACGGCGAGGCGTCGTCCTGGCAGGAGCTGCTGTACCTGGTGCTGCTGGGCACGGTCGCGCCGATCGCGTACTCGCTGCTGGCCTTCGCCGCGTTCCTCGTCGCGGTCTTCATCGTCAGCCCGCTGCTGGTGTGGTGGGACGGCACGGACCTCGACGGCGTCGCCGACACGATCGCGCTCGGCCCGTGGCAGGTCACCACGCCTGCCCAGGCGATCCCGTACCTGGTGCTCGGACTGGCCCTGCTGCCCGTGCTGGCATACCTGACCGGCCTGCTCGCCGCGGGCCATGCCGCCACCGCCCGCGCCCTGCTCGGCCACGGCGAGCAGGCGGAGCTGCGGGAGGTGGCGCGCTCGCGGACCCGGCTGGTCGACGCGTTCGACGCCGAGCGCCGCCGCATCGAACGGGACCTGCACGACGGCGCCCAGCACCGGCTCACCAGCCTGTCGCTGCAGCTCGGCGTCGCCCGGCTGGACCTGCCCGACGACACGCCCGCCGCGCAGGCGCTCGACCGAGCCCGTGCCGAGGCCAAGGACCTGATGGTGCTGCTGCGCGACCTGGTGCACGGCATCAGCCCGCAGACGCTGGCCGACCTCGGCCTGCCCGCCGCGCTGCGCGACCTGGCCGACCGCAGCCCGCTCGACGTCACGGTGGCGGTCGGGCCGGGGGTGGCCGACCGCTACCCGACCCGGGTGGAGAACACCGCGTACTTCGCCGCCTCCGAGGCGCTCGGCAACGTCGCCAAGCACGCCGGCGCCGCCACGGCGACCGTCCGGCTCGCCCACCGGCACGACACGCTCGTCGTCGAGGTTCACGACGACGGCCGCGGCGGGGCCGACCCGGCGGGCGGCACCGGGCTGACCGGGCTGGCCGACCGGGTCGCGGCGGTCGGCGGGCGGCTGCTGCTGTCCAGCCCGGCCGGTGGTCCTACGCTGGTCCGCGTGGAGCTGCCGTGCCTGCCGTGACCAGGGTCGTGCTGGCCGAGGACGGTGTCCTGCTGCGCGAGGGACTCGCCGGGGTGCTGCAGCGTTTCGACTTCACGGTCGTGGCCGCGGTCGGTGACGGCGCCGCGCTGCTCGACGCGGTCGCCGCCGAGGACCCCGACCTGGTGATCACCGACATCCGGATGCCGCCCAGCTTCACCGACGAGGGCCTGCGGGCCGCGCTGGCGCTGCGGGCCGCCGCGCCGGACCGGGCCGTGGTCGTGCTCAGCCAGTACGTGCAGGCCGAGTACGCCGCGCAGCTGCTCGACAGCGGCAACGGGCGGCGCATCGGCTACCTGCTCAAGGACCGGGTCGTCGACATCGCCGAGTTCGTCGGGGCGCTGCGGACCGTGGTCGGCGGCGGCACCGTGATCGACCCCGACGTGGTACGCCGCCTGCTGCAGCACCGCCGCGACCCGGTGGCCGAGCTGTCCCCGCGCGAGCGGGAGGTGCTGGCGCTGGTCGCCGAGGGCCACTCCAACGCCGCGATCGCCCGCCGCCTGACCGTCACCGAGGCGGCCGTCGGCAAGCACGTCGGCAACATCCTCACCAAGCTCGGCCTGCCCCCGACCGACGACACGAACCGCCGGGTGCTGGCGGTGCTGGCGTACCTGCGGGCGAGAAGCTGAGCCACGTGACGCGAACGGCCGGCCGGAGCAGTCGCTCCGACCGGCCGCGGGTCGCGGTGCGGTGTTACGGCGCCGGGTACTCGACGATGAACTGCGGCGCGCCGGTGTTGGTGTTGTCCGCCTGGCCGCCGACCCCGTTGACCACGTGGTCGATGGTGCCGGCGCTCAGGTTGACGGTCATGATGTGGTAGAGCTTCACGTCCGGCCGGTTGGGCACCTCGAAGCCGTTCGCGGTGCGGATGGACGGGTTGTTCTGGTTGAACACGTACACGCCCGCGCCGTACAGCGTGTGCTTGCGCACGTGGTCGCCCACCTTGTAGCCGGCGTAGCCCAGCACGTCGCCGTTCATCCAGTCGGCCTGCGTCGGCGGGTCGTAGGGCAGCTCGTTCTGGTACAGGATGGTCCGGCCGTTCTCGCCGTTCCAGACCGTGTTGTAGCGCTGGAAGTGCTCGACGAACAGGCCGTTGGCGTTGACGTTGTCGCCGTTGATGACCGCGCCGTACCGGCCGGTGTTGGTGTTCCACCGCTCGGTGTCGGTGAAGCCCTCGACGCCGTGGTCACCGCGCCACACCCAGGTGTGGTCGATCAGCACGTTGTCGCTGTTGACCTGCAGCGCCGTGTCGGTCTTGCCGACGTGCGGGCCGCCGACGCGGAAGTACACGTCGGACAGGGTGGTCGGGTTGGTCTTCGACGACCAGCGCAGCAGGTTGTGCTTGCGGCCGACGCGCAGCAGGACCGGGGACTCCTTGAGGCCCGCGTCGATGGTGACACCGGCGATGATCACGCCGGGCACGTCGGCGACGTCGAGCGGGATGGCGCCGTTGACCGCGGTCAGCGTCGCCTGGCCCAGGCCGAGCACCACGGTGTCGGGGCGCCAGACCTCGATGCTGCGGGCGATGTCGTACACGCCGGGGGTGAGCAGCAGGTGCTTGCCGAGCGCGAGGGCCAGGTTGATCTTCGTGACGGAGTCGCCCGGCTTGGCGACGTAGAAGTCGCTCAGCGGCACGGTCCGGCCGGGGGTCAGCCCGTCGGCCCACGAGACGCCACTGCTGTCGAACTTCGTCGACGGCACCCGGACCTGGTACTTGCCGTTCGCGTCGAGGAACAGGTACGGCTTCTCCCGGCTGACCGGGGTGGTGTCCAGCGTGGTGTACGGCGGGTTCGGGAACCCGGCGTCATCGGGCGCGCCGACCACACCGGTGAAGACCTGGTTCCACACGCCGTTGGACCAGCCGTCGACCTGGCTGTTGCGGATCAGCCACTGCTGCTGCGATCCGTTGATGGTGAACGGCAGCTTGGAGTCGGCGATGAAGCCGCCGCTGGCGTACTGCGGGCCGGCGGTGCAGTAGTCCATCAGCGACAGGTTCGCGCCGGTGATGTTGAGCCGGCGCATGGAGACGGCCTGCGACACCGCCCAGATGTTCGCCGAGGCGTGGCAGCCGTCCTGGCCCGCGGCGTTGACGTTGATCGTCAGGTTGGACAGGGTGCGCCAGAAGTTGACCAGCGCGAGGCAGTTGCTGGTGCCGCCGTCGGCCAGGCAGCGGTTGTACACCTCGACCTTGCCGTTGATCACGACGTCGGTCGGCGACGCGCCGAGACCGGAGATCTCGGTGTAGTAGCCCACCTTGATCTGCAGCGGCTGCTCCGCGGTGCCGTAGGTGCCCGGCTTGAACAGGAACGCGTACCGGTTGGGGGCCATCTCGGCGTTGACCTGCGCCGCGTGCGTGGCGTCCAGGGTGGCCTGGATCTCGGCGACGGGCATGCCGGGGTCGAAGACGGTCACGTTCGCGCCGAAGTTCGGCGTGGTCGGCGACAGCGGGGTCGCGGCGGCGGCCGCGCCGGGAACTCCGGCGACGGCGACGGCGAACGCGGTCGCCAGGCCGAGCGTGACCCTGCGGCGCACGCCTCGGCGGTGGGACGGCGCCGTCGTGGCGCCGCTGGGACTCGTGCTCATCACTGTGTGCAAGTCCTCTCTACGGGGCTTGTGCCGGCACGATGGCAACGCTCTCGCCCATGCGAGAGGGCGCGACCTGGATGGGTGGAGGTCGCAGAGAGCGCTCTCTCATGCCGGTCCCCTGGAGCGTAGCGGAGCCGAATCATTCTGGAAATCTCCGGTGTGGACACTGCGTAATCGGTCCCGGTTAAGGGGAACAGCGGTGTTCGGCGCACCTCGCCCGTCTTGCCCCGCAACAGAACGCCGCCGGACCACCCGAAACGGGCGGTCCGGCGGCGTCTGTGCTCAGCCCGGGCGTGTGCTTTACGCGCCCACCGCGGTGGGCACCCGGCCGGTGCTCGGCGCGGACGCCGCGCCGAGCGCGTCGACGATGTCCTCGACCCGGGCCTTGGCGTCACCGAACAGCATCTGCGTGTTGTCGCGGAAGAACAGCGGGTTCTGCACCCCGGCGTAGCCCGCCGCCATCGAGCGCTTGAACACGACCACGTGGTCGGCCTCCCAGACCCGCAGCACCGGCATGCCGGCGATGGGGCTGCCCGGGTCGGCCGCGGCCGGGTTCACGGTGTCGTTGGCCCCGATCACCAGGACCACCGACGTGCCCGCGAAGTCGTCGTTGATCTCGTCCATCTCCAGCACGATGTCGTACGGCACGTCGGCCTCGGCCAGCAGCACGTTCATGTGCCCCGGCAGCCGACCGGCGACCGGGTGCACGCCGAAGCGGACAGCCACGCCGCGCGCCCGCAGGTTGCGGGTCAGCTCGGCGACCGGCCCCTGGGCCTGCGCGACGGCCATGCCGTAGCCGGGCGTGATGATGACCGACGTCGCGTCGCGCAGCAGGACCGCCACGTCGGCGGCGGTGGTCTCCCGGTGCTCGCCGTACTCGGCGTCGTCGGCCGCGGCCTGCTCGGTGCCGAAGCCGCCCGCGATGACCGAGATGAACGAGCGGTTCATCGCCTGGCACATGACGTATGACAGGTAGGCGCCGGACGAGCCGACCAGCGCACCGGTCACGATCAGCAGGTCGTTGTCGAGCAGGAAGCCCGACGCCGCGGCCGCCCAGCCGGAGTAGCTGTTCAGCATGGACACCACGACCGGCATGTCCCCGCCGCCGATGGAGGCGACCAGGTGCCAGCCGAGCGCCAGCGCGATCACGGTGACCGCGATGAGCAGCGCGCGCTGCGGCGCGGCGACGAACCAGGCGGTCAGCGCGGCGAACGCGACCAGCGCGCCGAGGTTGAGCACGTGCCGTCCGGGCAGCATCAGCGGCCGGGACGCGATGCGCGCCGAGAGCTTCAGGTACGCCACGATCGAGCCGGTGAAGGTGACGGCGCCGATGAACACGCCGACGAACACCTCGGCGTGGTGGATGTGCAGCAGCGTGCCGGACAGGGCGGTGTGCGCGGGGTCGGCGACCTCGAGGTAGCCGTTCCAGCCGACCAGCACGGCGGCCAGGCCGACGAAGCTGTGCAGGATGGCGATGAGCTCGGGCATCCCGGTCATCTGCACGACGCGGGCCCGCCACAGGCCGATGCCGCCGCCGATGACCACGGCGGTCACCAGCAGCGCGGCACCGGCGGTGGTGATGTCGCGCACGGCCAGGGAGACGGTCGCGGCCAGGGCGACGGTCATGCCGCAGATGCCGTAGACGACCCCGGAGCGGGCGGTCTCGTGCTTGGACAGCCCGGCGAGGCTGAGGACGAACAGCAGTGCCGCGACGATGTAGGCGGCCTGCACGGCGGTGACGGCGTTCATGAGTCGATCAGCCCTTCGTGAACATGCCGAGCATGCGCCGGGTGACGGCGAAGCCGCCGAAGATGTTGATGGTGGCCAGCAGGATCGCCGCGGCGGCGAGCCCGGTGACGGCGAGGTCGTCCCGCCCGATCTGCAGCAGCGCGCCGACCACGATGATGCCGGAGATGGCGTTGGTGACCGACATCAGCGGCGTATGCAGCGCGTGGTGCACCTTGCCGACGACGTAGTAGCCGATGACCACGGCCAGGGCGAACACGGTGAAGTTGCCGACGAACTCCCGGGGCGCGAACGCGGTCAGCGCGAACAGCGCCGCCGCGGCCAGGCCGACGGAGGTGTAGATCCGGGCGGGCGACGCCTTCGGCTTGACCGGCGCGACCGGGGCGGCCACGGCGGCGGCCGGGGCGGCCGACACCTGGACCGGCGGCGGGGGCCACGTCTTGGCGCCGTCGCGGACGACGGTCATGGTGCGCACCACGACGTCGTCGAAGTCGAGCACGAGCCGGCCGTCGCGGCCGGGGGTGAGCAGCTTCAGCAGGTTCAGCAGGTTGGTGGCGTAGAGCTGCGACGCCTGGGTCGGCAGCCGGCCGGGCAGGTCGGTGTACCCGATGATCGACACGCCGTTGTCGGTGACGACGACCTCGCCGGCGACGGTGCCCTCGACGTTGCCGCCCTGCGCGGCTCCCATGTCGACGATGACGCTGCCGGGGCGCATGGTCGCGACGTGCTCGGCGGTGAGCAGCCGCGGCGCGGGACGGCCGGGGATCAGCGCCGTGGTGATGATGATGTCGACGTCGGCGGCCTGCTGGGCGTAGAGCTCCGCGGCGCGCTGGTCGTACTCGGCGGAGGTCTGCTTGGCGTACCCGTCGCCGCCGCCGGCCTGTTCCGCGGCGACGGCGAGGAACTCGCCGCCGAGCGAGCGGACCTGCTCGGCGACCTCCGGGCGGGGGTCGGTGGCACGGACGATCGCGCCCAGGCTCTTGGCGGCGCCGATCGCGGCGAGCCCGGCCACCCCGGCCCCGGCGACGAGCACCTTCGCCGGGGGCACCTTGCCCGCGGCGGTCACCTGGCCGGCGAAGAACCGGCCGAAGGTGTGCGCGGCCTCCACGACGGCCCGGTAGCCGGCGATGTTGGCCATGGAGCTGAGCACGTCCATCGACTGGGCGCGGGAGATGCGCGGCACGGCGTCCATGGCCAGCACGCTGATCGGCCGCCGCGTCAGCGCCTCGACGAGGTCGGGGCGCACGGCCGGTCCGATCAGGCTGATCAGCGTCGCGCCTGGGCGCAGCTCGTCGAGCTCGGCCTCGGTCGGCGGGTTGATCCGCACGACGACGTCGGCCTGCCAGCACTCCTCGCGGCTGCAGATCTTCGCGCCCGCGTCCTCGTACGCGTCGTCGGGGAAGCTGGCCCGCGCACCCGCGCCGGACTCCACCTCGACCTCGTATCCGAGCGCCACCAGCTGGCGGACCACCGCGGGCGTCGCCGCGACCCGGGTCTCCCCCGCCGCCGACTCGGCCGCCACCCCCAGCCGGGATGCGGTGCCCGCACTCTCGCTTGTGGCCGTTTCCTGCACTGCTTGCCGCGCGTCAGGCTGCTGCCCCACCGCAACTCCCGTCAGAACTGAACGATCGATCGAGATTTCCGTACATGTTGTGGCCACCGGCCGGGGCCGTCAATGAAGCAGGCCACTGATCGGGCGTACATCACACTCCCCGCGTGGGAACGCCGGTGACCCGGCGCATCTGCGGCAACCCGTCCACCTGCGCAGGCGTGCGCGGATAACGCTCTCTCGCCAGATCGGATCTAGCGGGCCGTCTGGCGCCTGGAAGGTGGCGGGTCGTTGAACCACGTGTTCCGGCACCGCGATGTGGCAGACGAGAGGATGGCAATGACGGCGAAAGCTACCGGCCTGGCGATCGAGACCGCCGGGCTGGTGAAGACCTTCGGCAAGACCCGGGCGGTGGACGGGCTGGACCTCGCGGTCCCCGCCGGGACCGTGTACGGCCTGCTCGGCCCCAACGGGGCGGGCAAGACCACGGCCGTGCGCATGCTGGCCACCCTGCTGCGCCCCGACGGCGGCGAGGCCAGGGTGTTCGGGCACGACCTGCGCACCGAACCCGACGCGGTGCGCTCGCGGGTGAGCCTGACCGGCCAGTACGCCTCCGTCGACGAGGACCTGACCGGCACCGAGAACCTGGTCCTGCTCGGCCGGCTGCTCGGGCACCGCAAGCCCGCCGCCCGGGAACGGGCCGCGCAGCTGCTGGCCGCGTTCGGGCTGACCGACGCGGCCGACCGGCAGGTGAAGAAGTACTCCGGCGGCATGCGGCGGCGCATCGACATCGCCGCCAGTATCCTGAACACGCCCGACCTGCTGTTCCTGGACGAGCCGACGACGGGCCTGGACCCGCGCAGCCGCAACCAGGTGTGGGAGATCGTGCGGGCGGTCGTCGCGCAGGGCACCACCGTCCTGCTGACGACGCAGTACCTGGACGAGGCGGACCAGCTGGCGAGCCGGATCGCGGTGATCGACGAGGGGCGGGTCATCGCCGAGGGCACCCCCGGCCAGCTCAAGTCGTCGATCGGGGCGGGCACGGTGCACGTGCGGCTGCGCGACGCCGCGCAGCGGCCCGAGGCCGAGCGCATCCTGGCCAAGGCGCTGGACACGGCCGTGCAGCTGGAGTCCGATCCGGTGGCGCTGACCGTGCGGGTGAGCGGCTCCGGCACGCCGGTGGACGCGGCCGCGCAGGGTTCGCGGGCGCTGGCGGAGCTGGCCGCGGCGGGCATCGTCGTGGACGAGTTCGCGCTGGGCCAGCCGAGCCTGGACGAGGTGTTCCTGGCCCTGACCGACAAGGCGGCGAAGAACGCCGCGAGCGAAGTGGAGGAGAACTCATGAGCACGGCTGTCGCACCCGAGGCGGCGACCGCCTACACACCGTCGGCGGAGTCCATCGCGGCCGTGCTGGCGCCGGGGACCCGCCCGCGCCGGCCGGGGCCGCTGTCGGCGTCGCTGACGTTCGGCTGGCGGGCCATGCTGAAGATCAAGCACGTGCCCGAGCAGCTGTTCGACGTCACGATGTTCCCGATCATCATGACGCTGATGTTCACCTACCTGTTCGGCGGCGCGCTGGCCGGCTCGCCCCGGGAGTACCTGCAGTACCTGCTGCCGGGCATCATGGTCACCAGCGTCGTGATGATCACGATGTACACCGGTGTCGGGCTGAACACCGACATCGAGAAGGGCGTGTTCGACCGCTTCCGCACGCTGCCGGTGTGGCGGCCCGCCGCGCTGGTCGGCATGATCTTCGGCGATCTGCTGCGGTACGTGCTCGCGGCGCTGGTCATCATGGGCGTCGGTCTGGCGCTGGGCTTCCGGCCCGGCGGCGGCGTGCTCGGCGTCGCGGGCGGCATCGGCCTGCTGGTGGTGTTCTCGTTCGCGTTCTCCTGGATCTGGACCTGGTTCGGCCTGGTCCTGCGCAGCGAGAAGTCGGTGATGGGCGTCAGCATGCTGGTGCTGTTCCCGCTGACGTTCCTGTCCAACGTGTTCGTGCAGCCCACCACGATGCCGGGCTGGCTGCAGGCGTTCGTGGACGTCAACCCGATCACCCAGCTGGTCGCGGCGGTGCGCTCGGTGATGGCCGGTGCCCCCGACTCGGCGGCGATCACCTGGGTGCTGGTCGCCGGCGCCGTGTTCACCGTGGTGTTCGGCACGCTGACCATGCACCGCTACAACCGCAGGTGACGGCTCCGGTGTCCTGGCGGATCACAGCCGCCAGGACACCGGCCCGGCCGGGTGGTAGCCGCAGGCGTTGCCGGTGGACACCGCCGCGCGCAGGTGCGCGGCCAGCTCCGGGTGCAGGTCGTCGAGCCGGCGCAGGGTGTCGCGAATGCGGGCGGTGACCGCCTTGCGGGCCCGCTCGCCCTCGTCGCCGAGCCTGCGGGTGCGCCCGCCGAGCCCGGCGGCGGCCCGCAGCTCGGCGAGCAGGGCGTCGCGTTCGTGCTCCAGCCCGGCCCGGCGGGCGGTGTCGTCGCGCAGCGCGGCGGCATCGAGCTCGTCGTCGAGCTGCGCGAGCCGTTGCCTGAACCGGGCCTTGGCCCGCTCGTCGAGGACCGGATCGGCGCCCAGGCGGCGGGCGGCCGCCACCTCCGCGCCGCCCTGCGGGTCGGCGAGGTCGACGGCGGCGACGTCCGTGCCCGGCCTGCCGAGCAGGGTATGCAGGTCGCGCAGACCCTTGGCGTCGGGCAGGTGCACCGTGCGGCCCGCGTAGGTCAGCCGCCAGGTGGCGTCCTCGCGCCGGAACTCGTCACCGGCCGCGCCGCCCGGCACCGCCCCTGACCCCTCCGCCATGGACTGCGGCGCTGTCGCGGCGGTGCCGGACAGCTGCGGCATGCCCAGCGCGAGCGCCTCCCGCTCGACCTGGGCGCGCAGGTCGGCGGCCGCCTGCGCGTCGCCGGGGGCGTCGCGGCCGGCGAGGGCGCGGGCGAGGCCGGCCCGCGCACGGGCCGCCCACGGCCGGGCCTGCATGCGGTCGGCGGACTCGGCGGCGGCGGTGTATCCGGCGACGGCCTCGTCCCAGCGCCGCTCGGTGGCGTCGACCTCGGCGAGCCACAGGTCGAGCGGGCCGCTGACGTCGCAGCCCCACAGCGCCACCGCCCACTCACCGCGGTACGGCAGCAGCGCCTCGCGGGCCTGGGCGCACCGGACGGGGTCGGCCGTGGCGGCGGCGAGCTGTGCCGACAGCCGCAGCCACAGCCGGGTGACCGCGGCCGGGTAGAGGTCCTCCGGCCGGCGCGCCTCGGCGAGGGCGGCCAGCCGCTGCCCGCCGGCCACATCTCCCCGGTCCAGCGCGGTGATCGCCTGGACCAGCGACAGGTACGGGTGGTCGTCGGCGCCCACCCGGGCCAGCAGCTCCGCGGCCAGGTCGCACTGCCCGCGCTGCATCGCCAGCGCCCAGTCGAGGTGGTACAGCATGAACGCGAAGTCGGCGTGGGCGTGCCCCTCGCCGGCGCGCAGCCCGGCCAGCAGCTCGTCGGCCTCGGCGAAGCGGCCGGTCATGGTCGCGATGACGGCCTGGTCGACCAGCAGCGAGACGCGCATGCGCGGGCTGCCGTCGCGCCGGGCGGCGGCGACGAACGCGCGCAGCTGGTCGAGGTAGCCGGGGTCGCCCAGCTCGACCAGCGCCACCCAGCGGAACGACGCGGCCAGCGCCTCGCTGCCGGTGTCGGCGGTGCGGCGGCTGAGCTGCTCCATCTCGGCGGTCAGCGCCTCGCGCTCGCGGGCGCCGCCAGGCCCCCAGTTGAGGTCGTGCCGGGCCCACAGGCTGAACAGCAGCGCCTCGTCGTCGTGGCCGGTGCGGGCGAGGTCCTCCGTCCACGCGACGAGCCGCTGCACGATCTCGTCGGTGGTGAGGTCCGCGCCGTCGCCGATCAGCGCCGCGTACGCCTCGCGCAGCAGCCCGGTCCGGGTGCCGGAGCGCTCGTCGCCGTCCCGGCCGTGCCGGTGGACGATCATCGCCACCCAGGTCAGCATCGCCCCGTCGCCGCTGCTGCGGGCGACCGCGGCGGCCTCGTCGAAGATCCGCCAGCCCTCGTCGCGGTCGCCGAGGTGGTACACGCCGCGGCCGAGCTCGATCAGCACCCGCACCCGGCGGGCGGGGTCGCGGACCAGGGACAGGGCCCGGCGGTAGTGGCCGATCGCCTCGTCGGTGGCCATCCGGTTGCCCGCGTCGTCGGCGGCGGCGAGCAGCCGGGCCACGGCCGTCTCCGCGTCCAGGCACTCCCCCGCCAGGTAGGCGTGCCGGGCCAGGTCGGCGGGCAGCACCGACGCCGCCACCTCGGGCGAGGCGCCGGCCGCCCGGACCACGGCGGCGTGCAGCTGCCGGCGGGCCTGCTCGGGCAGGCTGTCGTGCAGCGCCTCGCGGACCAGGTCGTGGGTGAAGCCGTACCGTCCCCCGCCCAGCGCGGCGACCAGCCGCGCCTCCTCGGCCCGCGCGAGCCCCCGGTCCACCTGCGCCGGGTCGGCGTCGGCGGTCGCGGCGAGCACGGGGCGCGCGAACTGGCGGCCGAGCACCGCCGCGGCGGCGAGCAGCGCGGTCACCTCCTCGGGGAGCAGGGCGAGGCGCCGGTCGAGGGCGTCGCGCACGCCGGGCGCGACAGCGGTCAGGCCGCCGCCGCTGTGCCACAGCCGGGCGGTCTGCTCGACGAAGAACGGGTTGCCGCCGGTGCGCCGGTGCACCTCGGCGGCCAGCGCCTGGTCGGGTGCGGTGCCCGCGGTGCGGGTGATCAGCTGCGCCACCTCGGCCGGGGCGAGGCCGGTCAGGGTCACGACCGTCGCCTTGGCGGTCAGCGGCACCATCAGCGCGCGCAGCGGGTGGCCCGGCGCGTCGACCTCGACGTCGCGGTACGCCCCGACGAGCAGGATCGGCTCGGCCCAGGTGTGCTGGGCGGCGAAGGCCAGCAGCCGCAGCGAGGCGGCGTCGGCCCAGTGCAGGTCGTCGAGGGCGATGATCAGGGGGCGGCGCTGGGCGAGCGCGGCCAGCGCCGTGGTCACCGCGTCGAACAGGGGGAACTCGCCGTCCAGCGCCGCGGCCGCGGGCTCGTCGGGCAGCGGCTCGCCGAGCAGCACGGACAGCGGACTGCCGCCGGCCTCGCGGGCCGCGGCCCAGTCGGCGGCGGAGGCGGTGCGGCGGACGGCGCGCAGGGCCTGCGTCCAGGGCCAGAACCCGGGGGCGCTGTCGGAGTCCCAGCAGGTGCCCCCGACGACCAGCGCCCCGGCGTCGCGCGCGTGCGCCATGGCGTCGGTGAGCAGGGAGGTCTTGCCGATGCCGGCCTCTCCGGCGACGAGGATGAGGCCGCCGTGCCCGGCGACGGCGCGGGCGACCTCGTGGCGCAGCACCGCGGAGGGGTGGGCACGCCCGATCAGACCCGCGGTCACCGTGTGCTCCGCGTGGTCGTGGCGTGGTCGGTGCCGTTCATGTCCATCGGTGCCCCAGGCTAACCTCCGCCACGGACATCAGCTCGCAGCTGCGCCCGGCGGCTGCCGAGGACCGCCCACCGGCCGACGCCGCGGGGCGGTCAGGGGGCGGCGGCCGGGCTGTCGCCGGCCGCCCACCGCAGTGTCTCGGCCTCCGCCATGGGCGCCGCGAACAGGTAGCCCTGGCCGTACGCGCAGCCGGTGGCGGCGGACGCCTGGCGCTGGTGCTCGGTCTCGATGCCCTCGGCGACGATGTCGAGGTTCAGCGCCCCGGTCAGCGTGACGATGCCCTCCACCAGGTCCCGCTGCCGGCGTGAGGTGGTGAGCCCCCGGACGAACAGGCGGTCGAGCTTGACGATGTCGAGCGGGATCTGCCGCAGGTAGCCCAGCGCCGAGTAGCCGGTGCCGAAGTCGTCGATGGCGATCCGGACGCCGCTGCCGCGCAGCAGTGCGAGGGCGTGCCACACCTTGTCGTCGTCGCGCAGCAGCGAGCTCTCGGTGATCTCGAGGACGAGCCGGTGCGCGGGCAGCCGCGTCTGCGCGAGCAGCCGTCCGACGGTCTCCACGAAGGCGTCGGAGCGGAACTGGTGCGCCGAGACGTTGACGCTCACGTACGGCGCGCGGTCCTGGGTGGTGGCGTGCCAGCGTCCGGCGGCGCGCATGGCCGTGGCGAGGACCCATTCGCCGATCGGGACGATCAGGCCGGACTCCTCGGCGATCTCGATGAACTCGCCCGGTTGCAGGCGGCCGCGGGTGGGGTGCCGCCAGCGCAGCAGGGCCTCGAAGCCGACGGTGCGGCCGGTGCCCAGGGCGACGATCGGCTGGTACTCCAGGAACAGCGCGTCCTCGGCGACGGCGCGGCCGAGGGCGGAGCGCAGCTCGGCCTGCCGGGCCCGGTCGGTCATCGTCGGTTCGTAGCGGCGCCACTGCCCGGGACCGGCGGCCTTGGCGGTCCGCAGGGCCAGGTTCGCGTTGCGCAGCAGCTCCTGCGCGCTTGCCGCCCGCGGGGTGGTGGCGACGCCGATGCTCGCGCCGCAGACGACGACGGTCCCGCCGCCGGTGCGCATGGGCTCGGCCAGCGAGCGACAGAGCCGCGCCGCGAGGTGTTCGACGTCGGCGGCGGCAGGGGCGTCGGTGATGAGGGCGGCGAACTCGTCGCCCCCGAGCCTCGCGGCGACGCCGTGCTCGCCGACGGCGTGCCGGAGCCTGCGGCTGACGGTGCCGAGGACCTCGTCGCCGACGGCGTGGCCGAAGCCGTCGTTGATCGAGCCGAAGTCGTCGAGGTCCAGCAGCAGCACGGCGGTCGCCCCGGCACCGGCGGCGACGGCGTGCTCGGTGCGTTCGGTGAACAGGACACGGTTGGGCAGGCCGGTCAGCGAGTCGTGGAACATGCGTTCGGTGAGCTCGTGTTCCAGCCGGCGCTGCGCGCTGACGTCGTGCAGGGTGAGGGCCACGTCGCGGGCCGGGTCGCCGGGACGCAGCTCGCGGCAGGAGATCTCGACCACGGGGGTGCGGCCGTCGATGGCCTGGATGGTCCAGTCGGCGCGACTGTCGGCCGCCCCGGCGCCGCCGGACCGTACGTGCCGCAGCAGGAACTCGGCCGCGGGCCGCTGGCGGGCGTCGACGAAGTCGAGGAGGCTGACGTCGCGCAGCGCGGCGGTGCCGAAGACGTTGCGGGCCTGGGGGCTGGCGTAGCGGACCCGGTCGTCGGCGCCGACGATCAGCACGACGTCGCAGGTCTGCTCGAGCAGCGACTCGATCTCGCGGGAGCTGCGGTGCCGGTCGACCTCGGCGGCCAGCCGGATCCGTTCGACGGCGGCCGCGGCCTGGGCGGACAGGGCCTCCAGCGCCGGGCGCAGGTCGGGCACCGCCGCCGTGGCGGAGTCGATCAGCAGCGCGCCCACCGGCCCGCTCCCGGCCGTCTGCGCCTGGACGAGCACCAGCTGCGCCGATCCGGCCCGGCTCGACCGGCCGGCGGTCAGCGCGGCGTCCTCCGGCAGCCGGATGCGGACCTCGTGCGCCGACCCGGCGGTGAGCCGGGTGACGGCACGGTCCAGCGCCTCGACGATGTGCTCGGCGTCGGCCGCGGCGGCGAGGTCCACGGCGGCGTCGCGCAGGGCCAGGTCGGCGTCGTCTCCCGCGTGCCGCGGGGAGGGCCCGTCTTTCATGTGGGCGACCATCCTCGCCGCCGGCTGCCCGGTCCGGCCCCGGGCTAGTTCGCGGCGGACCCGGCCGCGACCCTGGTCAGGGCGCGTCCGGCTGCCGCGGCGAGCCGTTCCAGCACGGCGGTCTCGTCGGCGGTCGCCCGGTGGCGGTCGGCCCAGTAGGCGCCGACGGCGCCCACCGGGACTCCGGCAGCGCGGATCGGCACCATGAGCAGGCTGCGTACGAACGTGGGACGGTAGGCGGCCTGCGGGATGCGGTCGTCGGTGCGGATGTCGGCGATGGCCACGGTCTGGTCGTGCAGCATCGCCCAGCCGCTGATGCACGAGGTGGCGGGGAAACGCTGGCCCTTCCACAGCGGACTCATGGCGTCCTCGTCCAGGTAGTGGCACTCGCCGTGCTCCAGCTGGACGATGGTGACGCCCTGGGCCTGGACGGCGGCACGGGCACTGCAGCGCAGGGCGGTCTGGACGTCTTCGGGGGTTTCGGCGTGGCTCAGCATGTCGAGCGCCCAGTCAACAGGAATGACCGAATTTACCCGCATTCCAACCCCCCTTTCCGTAACCCATGAATAAGAATATACCGGGCAAAACTGGCGAGCACGACTCGCCGCCGGGACGGCCGCCGCGGCAGCGGTGCTCGGGCGGGCGCACGTGGACCCGCGCTCCGGCACCGGCCTATACTTGCCGGACATCGATCGATCGGAATGTAACGACCGGTGCGGACCAGGGCCTCTCCGTCATGCGTCCGCCGGCCCGGCGCCCACAGGAGCCCGATGAACCGAGAGCCCGGCAGCACCCCTGCCAGCCTTCCCAAACCGTGGCAGGACGCGGCGGTCGCCGTGGTCGTGCCGACGTACAACGAGTCCGGCAACCTGGCGGAGCTGGCGCGGCGGATCTTCGCCCTCGACCTGTCCAACCTGCGGCTGATCGTCGTCGACGACGACTCCCCCGACGGCACCGGGCGGCTGGCCGACGAACTCGCCCGGGAGTACAACCAGGCCCGCCCCGGCTCCATGCACGTCGTGCACCGGGCGGTCAAGGACGGCATCGGCCGCGCCCACCTCGCGGGCATGAAGACCGCGCTCGCCCTCGGCGACGAGTACGTCGTGCAGCTGGACGGCGACCTCAGCCACCCGCCGGAGTCGATCCCGGCGATGCTCGGCGTGCTGCTCGCGACCGGTGCGGGCCTGGTCATCGGCAGCCGGTACGTGGTGGGCGGCAGCCTGTCGGTCCGGTGGGGCACCCACCGGCGGCTGCTGAGCAGGTTCGCCACCCGGTACGTGAACACGATCCTGGGCCTGGGCATCCGCGACGCGACCGGCGGCTTCAAGATCTGGCGCGGGGACGTCCTGCAGGAGCTGGACCTCGACGCCGTCCGCAGCGACGGGTACAGCTTCCAGGTGGAGATGAACTACCTGTGCAAGCTGGCCGGCCACCCGATCCTCGAGGTGCCCATCCACTTCGCGGAGCGCAACGCCGGCACGAGCAAGATCACCATGGCGGTGCAGTTCGAGTCGATGATCACGCCGTTCGCGCTGCGCCTGTCGGGCGGCCGGGCCCGGAGCACCCGGCCGCGGTGACGGCGGCCCGCGGCGGGGCGGTGGCCTAATGCGGTTACTACGACGAGGAGTCACCCGCCGACGCGGTGGCGCTGGCGTGGACGGCCGGACTGGCCGGCCTGCCGCCCGAG